>CAMJQC010000017.1 GCA_946407975.1 uncultured Bacteroidales bacterium | reverse complement strand
TCGTCTATCCTGAGATCACCGAGACCCAGTTCCGTGCCCTGTTCCAGGCCACCGCTGAACTGATGAACGAAGGCTTTGACCCACATCTGGAGATCATGGTCCCGCTGACGATCAACGTCAAGGAGCTTGAGCACCAGAAGACCATAGCCGACCGCGTCCAAAAAGAAATCGAGGCTAAGTTCAACGTCAAGATCAACTACCTCTATGGTACGATGATCGAGATCCCAAGAGCCACCCTCGTGGCCGACAAGATCGCTGAAGTGGCACAGTTCTTCAGCTTCGGCACCAACGACCTCACCCAGATGACCTTCGGTTTCAGCCGCGACGACGTCAACGCCATCGTGAAGGATTACATCGAAGAAAAGATCATCCCCGCCGATCCGTTCAACACTTTGGACCAAGAAGGCGTCGGACAGCTCGTCAGATTGGGTGTGCAACGTGGCCGTAGCACCCGCGCTAACCTGAAGTGCGGTGTTTGCGGTGAACACGGTGGCGATCCCGAATCCGTGAAATTCTTCTACAAGACCGGCATGACCTACGTCAGCTGCTCGCCATTCCGCGTGCCTGTCGCACGTCTGGCCGCAGCCCAAGCCGCTATCGAAGAAGAACGCGGTTGCTAAGGACGACAGATCGTTTGTAATTTTAAAGACAGCCTCTGGTCACAGAGGCTGTCTTTTTTATACCTTTGCGGCATGAAGAAGTCGCTTCTATACATCCTCTTAGCTCTGGCTTTGTCCTACTGCCATCGAAACAACAGCCAGATAATACCCGTCGACTACAATCAGTATTTCGAGGGGAATGATACTATGACCGAAAAACAGCGCCAAACCTTCAGCCGACAATTCATTTCCGATACTTACAACAACACCGTTGGAAAAAGAATCCCCAACGTCAAAATTCGCGATGTCAACGGCAATTCGACAAGGACCGACAAACTGATTAAGGGTGAAACCATCATCGTTTTCAGTGCACTCGACAGCGAGCATGGCATAGAAGATCTCGTGAGGAACTTCCCCACCGCCCTTCGCCATCTGAAAGAGAATGCCGAAGACATCAAAGGTCTAGAAGACATCGACGACATTGATGTTGTCTGTCTTTTGGGACAAAGCGACAATAATGCGGTTGACAGCGACATCATGCGGAAACTGGCCAACGAATACAGCAATATCTATTTCATTCATAGCGAAGACGCTTCAAAACTAAACTTACTCACCTCGCCAACTAAATTGTTCGTCAAAAAAGACAAGACCGTAGCGCATATAGCGATGGGTTACCTGTTCGACTTGGAAGACGAGGGGAAAACGATATGGGAAGGCGTCTATCTGATGAGAAAGGAACTATTATGACAGCAAAAGCTTATTTTTCAGGCGGTTGCTTTTGGGGCATGGAATACTATTTCGGCAAACTCAAAGGCGTGACGCAGACCAAAGTGGGTTTCATGGGTGGCCATGTGGAAAACCCCAGTTATAAAGAGGTGAAAACTGGTACGACCGGACATCTTGAGACCATCGAAGTGACCTACGATCCCGAAATGATTCCCTACGAGGCCCTGGTGCGCTTCTTCTTCGAGATTCACGACTTCGAACAAGTCGACGGTCAAGGCGTCGACATCGGGACGCAATACCTCTCCGCCATATTTTTTGCCAACGACACCGAACGTGACATTGCCATCAAGGTCTTCGGCGAGTTGATTCAGATGGGGTACAGACCCGCCACGCAAATCCGTGAAATCATGCCCTTCTACTCTGCCGAGGACTATCACCAGCATTACCTGGAGCGCATCAACGAATCACCCGAATGCCATATCTACAGACCCATCTTCAATAAGAATCACGGGTGACTGACTCTTACTGATCGCACCTCCAAGATGGGCATGACGCTGCCACACAGAATCTTTTTCAACGGGCAGTTGCTTTGCGTCATGCAAAGGAAAGAGATCAAGATCAAAGACATCCCTGCGGGAAGATATAAACTGAAGATTCAAAGCATGTTCCCTTTCATCTATGCCGAAGAGGAAATCAGCATCAAACGGGGAGAAAACCACATCACCTTCAACAACCGGGAACGCTTTTGGGATATCCTGTTCACCATCGACCTTATTTTGGTCATCGTAAAGCTTTTTCTCAAACTCCCTGACAATATCAACCTGATTTACAAGATTGTAACCAATGGATATTTTGCCATTTGGCTGATTTACGAATGGTTGATTCGGAAAAAATACTTCAGAATTGTGACCGAGAAAAGCGATTCAGGCAAAAGCTGAATTCCTTAAGAAAAACAATTTGTTTCTTTTAATTCTAGAAATAATGGTTAACTTTGCACATCATTATTCTAAACCAACAATTATGGCAAAAAACATCGAAGAAATCAAAGCCGCGTTGGCCTCCTATGGCATCACCGGCGTGAAGGACATTTACTATAACCCGAGCTACGAGCAGCTCTTCAAGGACGAGATGGACCCCGCCCTGACAGGCTACGACAAAGGCGTGCTGACTGAACTCGACTCAGTCAACGTGATGACGGGTATCTACACCGGCCGCTCGCCTAAGGACAAATACATCGTCATGGACGCCAAATCGAAGGACACAGTTTGGTGGACCACCGAAGGCTACAAGAACGATAACCATCCGATGAGCGAAGAAGTCTGGGCACAAGTAAAAGACCTCGCCAAGAAACAGCTCAGCGGCAAGAACCTCTATGTGGTTGATGCCTTCTGCGGCGCCAACAAGGACACCCGCATGGCCGTCCGTTTCATCATGGAGGTGGCATGGCAGGCCCATTTCGTGCTCAACATGTTCATCAAGCCCACGGCTGAGGAACTCGCCGACTTCAAGCCCAACTTCACCGTCTACACCGCCTCGAAAGCCAAGGTCGACAACTACAAGGAACTCGGCCTCAACAGCGACACCTGCGTGGCCTTCAACGTCAGTAGCCGCGAACAAGTCATCCTCAACACCTGGTATGGTGGCGAGATGAAGAAAGGCATGTTCTCGATGATGAACTACTACCTGCCGCTGCAAGGCATCGCTGCCATGCACTGCTCCGCCAACACCGATATGAAGGGCGAGAATACCGCCATCTTCTTCGGCCTCTCTGGCACAGGCAAGACCACCCTTTCCACCGATCCGAAACGTCTGCTCATTGGCGACGACGAGCACGGCTGGGACGACGAAGGCGTGTTCAACTTCGAAGGCGGCTGCTATGCCAAGGTCATCAACCTCGACAAGGAGAGTGAGCCCGACATCTACAACGCCATCAAACGCAATGCCCTGTTGGAGAACGTCACCGTCGATGCCAATGGCAAGATCGACTTCAAGGACAAGAGCGTGACCGAGAACACCCGCGTCTCCTACCCCATCGAGCACATCGAGAAGATTGTGAAGAACGTGCGTCCCATCTCATCTGGTCCCGCCGCCAAGAACGTCATCTTCCTCAGCGCCGACGCTTTCGGCGTGTTGCCTCCTGTCAGCATCCTGACACCCGACCAGTGCAAGTACTACTTCCTAAGCGGTTTTACCGCCAAGCTGGCCGGCACCGAGCGCGGCATCACTGAGCCTACGCCGACCTTCAGCGCCTGCTTCGGCCAAGCCTTCCTCGAATTGCATCCTACCAAGTATGCTGAGGAGTTGGTGAAGCGCATGGAACAAAGTGGCGCTAAGGCTTATTTGGTGAACACTGGTTGGAACGGCACAGGCAAGCGCATCAGCATCCGCGATACTCGCGGTATCATCGATGCTATCCTCGATGGCAGCATCGAGAAGGCTCCGACCAAGAAGATCCCGTACTTCGACTTCGAGGTGCCAACCGCATTGCCAGGCGTCGACCCGAACATCCTTGACCCGCGCGACACCTACGCCGACAAGAACGTCTGGGAAGAAAAGGCCAAAGACCTCTCCTCTCGTTTCATCAAGAACTTCGAGAAGTTCACGACAAACGATGCTGGTAAGGCTTTGGTAGCTGCCGGACCGAAACTTTGATTTGACGCAAGCTAATTGAAAAAAAGCCGTTCCATAATTGGGACGGCTTTTTTGAATTGTTTTCCACTATTTTTTTGCGCTATTGTTGTTTTTATTCGGATTTTTGCACCCAAATTATAATGTATCCTATTAACAATACTAAACTGGCTACACAATGAAAAAACTACTTACGCTAATCGCTGCTATAGCATTGTGCTTCAACTTAAATGCGCAAAGCCCCTTCAATGATGAAATGGTCATCGTCACCCCTGACTTTATACACCTTTATTTCCATGGTTGTTCACCTCATGGCGAACGTGTCAGCATCACCAACCTCACTTCAGAGGATTTGGTCGTCAACCGCTGCTATGCTGAAAACTTCATAGTGGAATGTCTGTACGAAGGCATGAACATCGCCGAAACAGGCATGTTCATTCCTATCGGGGAAACCGCCATTCTCGACACTTATGCCACTCCTCTCGTTAAAGACGTCTACGGTACCCTTTACATCGACACGGATTTTGGCATTTATCCCATCACCATTTATTATGAGTCCACATTAGATGTCGATGAAAACATCCAAGCATTCAGCCTTACCCCAAATCCAGCCAATGATTTCGTGACCTTGAAGGGCGAAAACTTGGGCTTAGTCAGTGTATTCAATATGTTGGGACAAAAGATGGAGGATCTTCTTGCAGAAGGCAAGGAACTCCTCATTTCCACCGCCCATTATCCGAATGGCATATATTTTGCTAAAACAACCCAAGGCAAAACCCAACGCTTTGTCATTGCACATTAAAACAATCAATTGATAAATAAAACTTAGAAAAAAATGAAGAAAACCTTTAAAAGAATTGCCCCTTTGGCTCTCGTTCTCGTGGCATTAGCCACCCTTTCGTTTATGGCTAAAGACGGCGTCACCCTCAGACTTCGTCCTCAACAGGGCAAGACCTACACCGTCACCACAAAGGCAAACATGATGACTATGATGGAAGTGCAAGGCCAAACCATGAACATGTCGCAAAACATGGAGACCCGACAAATCTTTACTGCAAAGGAAGTGACCAGCACCCAATCCATCCTCGAGACCCAAATTGAGGCCATGAAAATGACCATCTCACAGATGGGCATGAAACTCGAATATGACTCAGAACACCCTGAAAAGAACAGCCCTATGCTAGCTGGTCAGACTAAAGACATCGAAGCCAAGTTGCACCAACCCATCGACATCACTTATGACGTCCTTGGAAAACTCGTTGGCGACAGCATTGATGCTTCCATGAACCAACTGGGTGTTATCATCGAAATGCCCGAAAACGAAGTTGCTGTTGGCAGCACATGGACCAACACCACGTCACAGAAAACCAGTGGCATGGAGTTCAGTGCCGATATTACCTACACTGTCAAGGCTATCTCGAGAAAAAGCATCGACTTGACCTACTCCGGTAAAGTGAATGGTAACATTGCTGACATCAGCGGCACCTATGAAGGCACGGCCTCCATTGACCCGCAGACTGGCATCCTGATAAGCAACTCGCAGAAACAGAATATCTCGATGACCATCAGCGAGCAAGGCATGAATATCCCCATGACTATCGTTAGCAACACGACTGTTGAAGTGAAATAATCAAGTCATGAAACGTTCATTCACCATTATCATCCTGATGCTATTGGCATTTTCTGCCATGGCGCAAAAAACCAAACCGCAACCTTTAACGCAAGAAGAATTTGAGGCCTTATGCCCCACCCCGCCTATGGGATGGAACAGCTGGAACAAATTCGGTTGCGACGTCAGCGAACAACTGCTCATGGAAGCCGCTGACGCCATGGTGGCCTCGGGCATGAAAGACGCTGGCTATGAGTACATCGTCGTCGACGACTGCTGGCAGGTGGATCGCGATGCCGAAGGCAACATCGTCTGCGACCCAGAGCGTTTCCCTCACGGCATGAAGTATGTGGCCGACTACATCCACTCCAAAGGACTGAAGTTCGGACTGTATTCCTGTGTGGGCACCCATACTTGTGCAGGCAGACCTGGCAGCATGGGACACGAGTATCAGGACGCTCTCTACTATGCCCACAATGGCGTCGATTACCTGAAATACGACTTCTGCAACAACCGTGGCACCAACTCTAAGACCGCCTACACCATCATGCGCGAAGCCTTGAAAGAGGCTGGTCGTCCTATTGTGTTCAGCATCTGCGAATGGGGCAGCACCCAGCCTTGGGAATGGGCTAAAGGCATTGGTCACCTTTGGAGAGCCACGGGCGACATCATCAACCTATGGGATGGCAAGGAAGACTGGGGCGGCCACGGCATGGTGAACATCATTGATTTGGTGCAAGACCTTTATCCTTACAACGGCCCCGGTCATTGGAACGATCCTGACATGCTTGAAGTCGGCAATGGCGGTATGAATACCATTGAAGACCAAAGCCACTTTTCGATGTGGTGTATGTTTTCCGCACCGCTAATGGCTGGCAACGACTTGAGCAATATGAGTGACGATACCAAGCGCATCCTCACCAACAAGGAAGTCATCGCCATCGACCAGGACCCACTCGGCATCCAAGCACTTCTTTCCGTCGCCATGGGCGACCGACAGATTTGGGTGAAACAGTTGAGCAATGACGAATGGGCCGTGTGTTTCTTCAACCGTGATGAGAGCGACTGGAATCTTAACTTCAACTGGAACGACATCCCTGAACTCCGCAAGGCGGGCGACCGCTACAGCGTTTACGACCTCTGGCAGCACAAAACCATCTCCAAGTCGACGGCAAAGAATGTGGTTTCCAGCATCCCTTCACACGGTGTGCTGTTGGTACGATTGACACCCGTCAAATAAGGGGGACACCCAACAACAAATAAAGCCCGCTGAAGATTCAGCGGGCTTTATTGTTAAGGGATTGAAAATCCCCATTTCACAAAACTCGGATTACAAATCCGACTGTTTTTTATTGAACTGTTAGTTCAGCATCACAGGCATAAGTAGCATCAGAAGATCCTCGTTGGCATTCTCTGACTCAACAGGAGTGAGGATGCCGGCACGGTTAGGAGCTGACATCTCGAGCTTCACGTTTTCTGACGAAATATTGCTCAGCATTTCCTGGAAGAAATGAGAATTGAAACCGATTTCCATGTCATCGCCCGAATAATTACAGGTCAGCCGCTCCTTAGCTTCGTTATAGAAATCGATATCTTCAGCAGTTAGTAATAGCTCCTGACCAGAGATTCTGAACCGCACCTGACGCGTTGCCTTGCTTGAGAACACGGCCACACGGCGTAACGCGCTCAAAAAGAGCTGACGGTCGATGATTAACTGGTTCGGGTTGTTCTGAGGAATAACAGCTTCCACATTCGGGTAACGGCCTTCCACCAAACGGCATACCAGCACGTAATCGCCAAACAGGAAAGAAGCATTCGTTTGATTAAATTCCACCTTCACAACCTCTTCTCCAAAACCAGCCAAAATATTCTTCAACTGGTTGATAGGTTTCTTTGGCATGATGAAAGAGGCCAGCACATCGGAGTGGACGTCCAACCTGCGATAGCGCACCAGCTTATGGGCATCGGTAGCCACAAAAGTCATGTAATTCTCACTCATTTCTACGAAAACACCAGACATGATGGGGCGAACCTCATCGTTTCCAGTGGCAAAAACCGTCTTCTCAAAACCTGCCGAAAGCACTCCAGCAGGAATCTCCCACGTCTGTGTATTCTCCATAGCAGGAATCTGCGGGAATTCATCGCTCTTATGACCTACCAGCTTGAAGCGGCCTTCACCAGAAAGCAGCTCTACAGCCAATGTATCTGTATCGACGGAAACCGTGACTGGGACATCCGAGAAATTCTTCATGATGTCAAGCAAGATACGAGCCGGTATCGTCACTTCGCCAGTACCTTCCATCATGTCGGGCTGCAACGTAACGCTCATCGTCACTTCAAGGTCGGAGACCGTAATCTTCAGTCCATTTTCAGTTTGCTGAAACAAAAAGTCATCCAAAATCGGCAAATTGTTCTTTGAGCCGATAACACCGCTTAACGCCTGGAGACCTTTCAATAGTTTTACGCTTGATATGATAAATTTCATTGATAATTAGGTATTAATTCTTCTTGGGTTTGAATTTGTAAAAATACAAATAATTGAAATATCCATGCAAAAAAGGAGAATTTTTCTTCCTTTTTTTTCAACATTAATAGCTCTCTCTACGAATCTTATTTAGGAAATCCACCAAGCTCTCATATGGCACGGCAACATATTCAAACTTTTTACCATCCGACACCACCGAACGCAATTTCTCTTTCTTGTCATAGATTCTTTGATTTACATCGCCCCATGTGGCATGAATTTGCATTTGTCCATCACCACAGTTGTAGTTGATATATGTCATGAACAGATCGTTTTGGAAGAAGTAAGTGATATTACCAAGACGACGGTCAAAAATAACATAGCCGTCTACATATTTATTCACAACATTTCCACCAAGATTGCCGAGCGCCACTTTCCCAACGGAGATGAATGCTTGCAGATTCTCATTCCATAGCATTTTCAAATCAGGAATGACAATGGTATGGTTAAAAACTCCAAAATCCTTAATTTCAGGATAACCTTGCAATTCTATGGATTTTAACAGCTTACTGCCATCCTCAGCAGGGTTCTCTGAACGATAATAATCCAAACATTGTGTCTGCATCAAGTCAATGGATTCCCCCTCCACCCCGGCATACACCTCGGCCATTGCCTGAAGCAACGCATCATCAAAAACAGGAACGCTAAACACATTAAACCCATTCAACACCAAGCTGTCGTTTGGATATTGTACATAGTCTCCATGGAAAGCAAACGTCGCCAACCCGCCATCCATCCCTAGGTCAATGGTACCATGTCCGCGAACCACATCACGGCTGTCCAAAGTCAGATATGAATTGGTGGTTTCGTCTTGCATTACCACATATCGGACGCTATCCGCCTCATAGGTCAATATGCCTTTCACCGGCTCCACCTCATCACATTCCGCCCTGTCGCCACGCGATGCCAAAAATGAAACAAAATAGCCACCTTTACGAGACAATTCATAATACATGCCATTGCAGACATCAGGGTCTTCTTTCCGGATAAGACCCATATCAACGGGAATCTGGATCTGTTCCGGATTCACAACAGCTTTCGATGAAAACCAATTACGAATGACCAATGACGGCTCAATACTGGAAACCGAGTCCTCATGAATGACAGACAGAGAATCCGAAAGTGATGAATCAAAAGCCAAAGTACTAGTATCATATTGCACAGCGGCAAGGTCCATAATAGCAAAGTGCCCATCATATTCTCCAAATTGTTCTTTTGCGTTCATCACAACGTCACCATAGAATGCAAACTGCGGACTCAAATAGAATCCAGCCGAATCAGGGACTTTGGCATAAGCATGCGTCACACCTTCAATGGGAACAATCGAATCAAAACGAATGGGTGTACGCAAGCCGTCAGAACTTACATAATCCAAATCGGCCTGTGCGACATAGTCTTTTCTGCTTTTGATTTCGACTTTCGCATCCTTAAACAAATGAAAAGCATTTAAAGTATCAGCTAGAAGTTCACCGCAAACCGGTTCCAGCTCCGATTCCGAATTAATCGTCAAGTCCTGAGTATATGGAAACACGGCCGCATCTGCCACTCGGATAATCTTCACATCATGAGCGTGAATCGTATAGTTTGTCATGTCATATTCCGCATTCAGGCTATAGAACTGCAAAGAATCCTGTTCGGGTACTAAAGAAATGAATTTAGAGGCATAGTCATGTATCCCTAGCAGTTCCTTATGGGTCTTTGCATTGACATATTCACCAAATCCATCAACAGGATTATAAACATGCAGGCTATTGGACGCCATATCCCACTCCGCTTCTTTCAATGTACAGACATATTGGTTCAAGGGAAATTCAAGATTACTGCCTTCATCAAGATAATCATATTGAACTTTTTGCGCATCAAAATCCACATTGGCGCGATAGTTAATAGCGGCAAAAGCCACCGAAGAACTGTCTGCCGAATACAGCACAAAGCGAGCAGAGTCAGCCACAAAATCGCGCGTCTTGAAATCGAAATAGTCCGATTCAAACTCTGTCAGCCCAAATTTCATCTTTCCTTCGGCGCGATAACTGTCTGACGACAAAAATGTCTTCCCCGAAAAATACGTGTTGTCATACATGCAGATTGGATGCTCAAGAGTTTCTGTCATCAGCTCAGGCTTATAGACATCCCATTTTAAATGCACTGCGTCGCCTGATGCCAGCGGAAACGTTTCATTTGGAGTCATCTTAAAGACATCGGCAGTTGCAGTAACTGAATCCAAATAAAACATAAACTGATCAGAATTATAGGAAGCGGTTTGATAATCAAGCGTTCCATCGCCATAAAAGCCATGTTCAGAGAGGTGCACGTCCTTATGAAAACGCCCCAAACCTCCATACATGGGATACGAATCGGATTCTTCGTTTCCAATTTTATGGTCAAAGCCTAAAGCATAGTCATCCATTACCATGAGAGGTTCCTTGATCACAGGAAGAATGCCTCCAGAAACCAGTTCTCCATCGAAAGAAACCTTTCGCATCCTAAAATCATTCATACTATCGAGCGTAAAAGGATACAAATAATAATAGAACTTACCGCTCAGTTTCTCGGCCGTCAAAGTGTCAATATTCCCAGGATGGAAAACACCACCATTAATCTTACGATAAAACTTATAAGCATTAACATCGCTATGAAAAATAGGATATTCCTGCGTCTGTTCTTTACTCGACTTATTGTCGGCTCGATCGATGAAGAGACGGCCCTGAAGCTTTTCCAAAGTGCCCTCGACAGGAATAATCCCACTTTCTGTACTGGCGTAAAAGCGCAATGAATCAACTTGAGCCATATCAATCATAAAATCATCATATGAGAACAAACAATCCTTGGTAAAGAACTCGAACATGCCAGCCATGATTCCGCCAGAAAAACGAAAGTCTCGGTTTTTTTTGAAAACAATTCGGTTGTTATCAGGGATGATTACCACATGTTTCCGGTCACTTAACGAAACGACAGCCTGATTCACATTCTCCAAATCACTTGTAATTCCAAAGACAATCAGGTCATTTGTATTCAAGTCCAAGCGCGCATTCGGGGTTTTGTTCTCCGTTTTAGTATGCAACTTGATTACATCGTAATCTATATTATCGCGATTCGACTCCAGAACATCGTAAAAACGTTGCAGAAGCACGACCGATTTATCCTCTATGTTGTAATTCAAATAGCCATACGACTGCAAGCGCAACAGCAAAGAGACAACCTGTTCTATTGGATAGCCTAAATACGTTGCCAAATCACTTGTATAAAAAAAGCCAGGCCGTTCTGGATTGCCATAATCATGCAGATACTTCTCTATACGGACCATAGAGTGTGTGCCATCCAACGCCCGTAACTTGACAAAATCGTCCTGCCTGAAATAATTCAACGACACCACATCTCCTTCACTTACAGTTGCAGGCCCCTCCATTCGCTTGAAATCAACGACATTATCGTCCAAAATCCAGTTTAACGATTCAATAAAAATATCCAACTTATGATAAGTGTCATGGAATGGACCTACATCAAAGTTCTTTTCGGATCGATACAAAAGAATCTTGCGTTTTTGATTCTCATATCGAAATCCCAACCCATTGTGATATATGGAATCCAATGTGATCTTTCCAGACAACGTATCACGCAAATAAAACCGGGCCTCCGTATGATCAGAAACCACGACATCATCT
The DNA here is from genome assembly GCA_946407975.1 of uncultured Bacteroidales bacterium. GTDB lineage: Bacteria > Bacteroidota > Bacteroidia > Bacteroidales > F082 > Limimorpha. Next base: position 34,542 of record CAMJQC010000017.1, on the reverse strand, counting down.
AACGACATTAAAAAATGGCGCGAATGGACGCTCGCGACTTTTTTCCCTTTTTTGAGAAAAACGAAAGAAGCTTTTTTCTCTGCATCACCAAACACATCCACTTGGTTGCCCATAAGTCCGATTCCACCCTCATAATCAACGTCTTGTAGAATATTATTTATCTTATAATCACAACGATACGATCTAACCCGTGGATATGTCATTCTGTCAACGGGGGTATTGACCAACACCTTGTCTTCCAAGCGGCAAAGAAAAGCCTGATTAAAATAATGCCTTTCATAAAAAATCACAGAATCAACAGCATATTCTGACAGATTGAGATTTATCTCATAATGATTGGGCAAAACAGCATACGCGGTTTCGGTAGGAATATTAAAACGGGACCAATCCACACGACCAGAATTACCCTCAAACAGTTTTGACTCAAGTCGAAAAGCACCACTTACGCTTGAAATGACCGACTCATCACTACTCGACATCAACGCTAAAGATGCGTCATTCACCGTCACGACATCCTGGTTTGAAAAGGGGAAGCCGATCTTCCCGCCTCGCAACACCCATTTTGAATTGCCTTTTTCGGACAAGACATGCTGATCAAAGAGGGCACAACAAGAGGCCATGAACTTGTCAAAACCCATAAAGGACTTCTGATACTTTTGGTCAATATAATTCAACCAGTTCGAGGCATCCTGATGTGTCATTCCGGATTTAGGAAGGCGATGTAAAGCCTCCGTCAAAGAAAAAATGTTGGGATATGCCCGGGCTCCGCTTTTTGCATGCAGGCGCTCATAGAGATCCATCAGCAAATCGGCATCGGATGAACCGTAATAGGCATTCCAATCGGCAGAAAACTGCGACATCAAAACGACCGCTTCTTCCCTATCCGACTTCACCGTAGAGCTTTCCAGATAAGCTTTCAGTTCATTGAAAAACGCCGACTTCTCCTTGGTGAAAAACACTTGAGAGAAAGCGTTTGCCATTGTGACAGACACGAAAAACAAAACCAGGACGAATCTTTTCATTTACATCAGCTTAACAGTTTCTCAAACTCTGCCGCTACCCAGTTGTTTCTATAGAGGTGCCGGACATACCGCAGTCCAAGACGAAAGGCTTCTTCTTTAATACTCTCCAAATCTTCGGTATAGAAACCGCTGAAATAGATATGTGCAGATGGCCGCATGGCAGCAACATAATAATGCATGTCGCGAAGCAAAATGTTACGGTTGATATTGGCCAATACGACATCAAAGCTTCCTTTGATAGCATGGGCGTCACCAAGGACAATCTCAATGCCTGAAACCTTATTCAAAGCCACATTCGTAAATGCGTTACGATACGCCCACTCATCATTATCGATGGCAACCGTATTTCCAGAACCCAGTTTCTTTGCCAAGATTGCCAGCACAGCTGTCCCACAACCCATATCGAGCACATCCTTACCTTTAAAATCATCTTCCAGCATTAGGCTGATGATTTGCGAGGTAGTCTCATGATTGGCTGTTCCGAACGACATCTTCGGCTCGATGACCAAATCAAACTCAAATCCGGGGTCTGGTTCATGAAAAGGGGCTCTTACACGGCACCGGCTGTTGACGACAACGGGCGGATAGGACTTCTCCCATTCCTCGTTCCAGTCCTTATCAGGCAGCACTTCCACGTTCATAAGACTGACATCGGTAAAAGGATCGGAAAGCAACAGCCGTTCCACCTCGGCGTCATTGCGGGCTGACTCCTGGCAATAGGCTTTCAAGGCAATATCGTCATCCATAAAAGAATCGAAGCCCATTTCACTCAGCATAGAGACCAACATATCATGCTGAATATCAGATCCGGGGAGAGAAAAAGTGTATTCTACCGTCCTCATGGCTCACAGATTTGTGAGGCTTGCAGGCAGATGGAGACGAAATCGTCAGGCTTGAGGGAAGCGCCACCGATAAGACCGCCATCCACATCGGGCTGTGAGAAGAGCTCCGTCGCGTTCTTGGCGTTGCAGCTGCCGCCATAAAGGATACAAATCTCGTCAGCCAAGGCTTCGCCATATTTTTCCCTGATCAAAGAGCGGATAAAAGCGTGCATCTCTTGCGCCTGTTCCGGCGTTGCAGTCTTGCCCGTACCGATGGCCCAAACAGGCTCATAGGCAACAACCACATCCATGAAATACTCGGCAGGAAGATGGAAAAGGCCTTTCTCCAACTGTTCGCGGACGACTTCGAAATGGCGATTTGCCTCACGGTCTTCCAGTTGTTCGCCAACACAGAAAATAGGCGACATCTCATTCTCCATCAGCCGGTTCACTTTTTCAGCCAGCGTGGCATCGGTTTCGCCGAAATACTTTCTGCGTTCGCTATGACCCACGATGCAGTAATCCACATCGATGGACTTCAACATTTTGGCAGAGACTTCGCCCGTATAGGCTCCAGCTTCATAAGCACTACAGTTCTGCGCACCCACATTGAAGCGCTGCTCATCGAACTCCACGTCCGTCATAAGCTCCAGATAAGGAAACGGGGGGCAAATGATCACCTCACAATTCAACTCATCGTGTTCTTCAAAACGGTCAAGAATGCCATCGACCAAGTCCTGTGCCTCGTCAAAGCCAAGGTTCATTTTCCAATTTGCAGCAACAATTTTTGTTCTCATTTTATTTCAGTTTTATGAATGTTAACTTGTGTTTCTTTAAAGAAGAAACAAAGATACGGAATTATTTGGGATGAACAAAAAATAATATCGGGTTTATCGTGCGGGAAATCAGCTCAGCCTCACCCGCGGGTCAATGATGCCATAGATGATGTCCACCACAATGTTGACCAAGACCAGCATCACCGCTATGAGCAAAACGGCGCCCATGATCACAGGAAAATCATATTTTTCGAGTGCATCGACCACCACGACGCCGATGCCTTTCCAGTCGAAGACATACTCCACAAACACGGCACCAGCTAACAGAGAGGCAAACCATCCCGAAACCGCAGTAACAACGGGATTCAGAGCATTACGCAAGGCGTGAACGCAAATCACACGAGCAGGTTTCAATCCCTTTGCTTTCGCCGTACGGACATAGTCCATCGACATCGCCTCAAGCAACGAAGTACGAGTCAGCTCCGTCACAACCGCCAATGGACGCATTCCGAGAGTCAGCGCTGGAAGGATGAGATTAGACAAAGTAAGGTATTCACCTCTTCCGTATTCATCCACCGTGTAAAGGCTGCCCGTCATACTCAATCCGGTAACATGTTCCAACAAAAAGCCAAAAATCCATGCCATAAGGATAGCCGCAAAGAATGACGGTAACGACATGCCTATCGTGGTGATAAACAAGGTGAATTTATTCCAAAAATTGGTATTGATGACTGCAGCCAAAATACCGATCATGAGACCGAGAACCAAAGCGATTGAGATGGAAACTGCGGCTAAAAGCAAGGTTTTTGGAAACGCTTCGCCCAAGATGTCGGAGACCTTTCGTTTGCTTTGGTAAGACATGCGGAGATAAGGGCCTTTCAACACCACGGCAGTCGCACCTATCGTTGCGATTCTTGAATAACGTCCTATCTTCTCCAGTTTTTGGTCCCCATCGGTGACATCATAAAACGAGATTGGAACCAAGTCGTTGAGATAATCGACATATTGTTTTCCAAGGCTTTGGTTCAAACCCAATTCTTCACGGATGGCATCAACCGATTCCTTATCGGCGCGTTGGCCAAGCATCATTTGTGCCGGATCTCCAGGAAGGATGTTAAACAGAAAAAACACCAATGTCGCGACGCCCCATAGCACCGCAATACCATACAGGAGTTTTCTGACAATATAGGCACCCATTCTTATCTCTCAAACAACTGGTCGAGCTTTACGCCTTGTGGAAAGTCTATAGCGCTCCATTTATCCACGACAAGGCCTTCGTCAAGGAGAACCAACCCAGGATTAAACCGCACCACCGTCTTGATTTCCAACTCGTCAGCATAATAGACTTCATATATGAAATCATATTCTGACTGCAAACGTTCCACATATTCCGGCTCGTTTGCCACGACCCAAATCACATTATAACCATGTCGGTCAGCTGCCTCAGTAATCCTGCGAGCTTTTTCCCATTCCTCCTCAGTCACCTTGGTCAAATCATGTGAGGTAAACATAAACAGGTCAGCTGTCCCGAGAATCATCTCAGTGACATCATTACCGTCCATATCCATAGCGGAAAAGCCCAGATAATGAGCGCCGCCTTTCGTCTTTTGGTCGACAAATTCCCATTGCGACATCCACACCGAGTCATTCCACGGATAATCCGTCGAAACAAAGTCTTGTGTTTCTCCCGTCTGTTTATTCCGATAGGTAAGATAGATTTGATCTGGCGTATCCGACTCCACCGACAGTTTCTTACCCACTTTCCAATTCATGAAGTCGACGATTGGCAAATGGCGGTAGTTATAGATTTCAAAACCTAGGAATGCGATGGCATATATGCAGCCAATGACAAGCTGGACTCTTGACGAGAGGCGGTTTTTAAGCTGTCTGTTGTTGAATATCAACGGTAAAAGCACCGCATCAATGACAAGGTTCTTGTAAAAAGTCTGCCAATTGCTCATCTTCACTGCAGCTCCAAAGCAACCACAGTCAGGAACCAGATTGTAGCATGCGTCAAATAGGGTCGTAACAGTGAAAAACAGCATTAACAAAGAAGCCCCCAATACCGCAAGCCGAGGAAGGACATTGGTAAACAGGCATATGCCCACGACAAACTCAGCTAAAATCAGCATCATTGCCAAGACCATTGCAGCCTCGTTCAGCCAAGTCATATGGTAGGCGGCAAGATAATCCAGGATCTTATATTTCGTCCCCAACGGATCGACGCCCTTCGTGAAGCTGCTGAAAATGAAAAGCGCACCCACCAACAGACGGCACAGCGTTAAGGCAGACTTATTGTAGCGTTTGTTGAATAATACTGGAATCAACAGATTCACAAGCAAAACGACAAGAAACCAAAGACGATAATCTTTGATGAAAAAAATGCCAACCGCCGAAAGAAGGGCGATACCGATGCTAATCCATCCTATGGTCGGGTTTTTTCTCATATCAATTTCATTTTTATGACTGGTTCTGCTCGCTTAACAAAATCAAAGCAAATACGGCATAATTGATCATATCATAATAATTTGCCTCAAGACCTTCTGAAACGATAGTTTTACCTCCGTTGTCTTCGATGGATTTCGTACGAAGAACTTTCATCAGAATCAAGTCCGCAATAGAGCTGATGCGCATACTACGCCATGCTTCATCATAATCGTGATTCTTACGCAGCATCAGTTCATAGGCTTCATTTGTCACCTTGTCGTACATCTTGGCCGCTTCTTCCGAAGTCAGGTCAGGGGTATCAACGACACCCAACTGCAGCTGAATGATTCCCATAGCTGCATAATTGACGATTCCAACAAACTCTGGTTCTACACCTTCATCGACAAGACGTTCGGCAGCGGTTTGCAAAGTCCTGATTCGGTTCGCCTTGATAAAAATCTGATCCGTGATGGAGGGCGTACGCAAGATGCGCCAAACAGGTCCATAATCCTTCATTTTGTCAATATAAAGATGACGGCATTGCGTCAGAACCGCCTGAAATTGAGCTTTGGTATCCTTCGTTTGCATGGAAATCGTATTTTTGCAAAAATAAAACATTTTTCGATGTTGCAACTCAATTTGAATGGCAAAATACACGTATTTGACAAGCCCGTCGTGATGGGCATTCTCAACGTCACGCCCGACTCATTCTCAGATGGCGGGCGCTACAATCGTCTTGACGATGCCTTGGCGCATTGCAATGCAATGCTTGCCGAAGGCGCCGACATCATTGACATTGGGGGTTGTTCAACACGTCCCAACAATGCTATTGCAACGGAAGAAGAAGAGACACGCCGTCTTCTATCCTTTTTGCCCACATTAAGAAAGACCTTCCCAGAGGCCATCTTCTCTATCGACACATTTCGAAAAAACGTTGCACAACGATGCATGGATGAGGGTGCCGACATCATTAACGACATCTCAGGCGGCCTGTTTGATACCGACATGTTGCCTTTTATCTGCGCCCGTCAGGTTCCATACGTGATGATGCATTGCGTCGGCACACCTGACACCATGCATCAATATGCCCTTGATGGTGACATCCATCAAACCATTATGGATTTCTTCAGGCAACAATGTGAAAAAATGGAAGTCTATGGTAACACGCAAGTGATCCTCGATCCTGGCATAGGCTTTGGAAAAAGCCTTGAATCCAACTATGCCTTACTCCACGACCTAGACCGTTATCGTTACAAGGACTATCCTATTCTCATCGGTGTCTCACGCAAGTCGATGATTAAAAAGCTCCTCAGTGCCGATGCAGATGTTGAAAACGGAACCACGGTGCTCAATACTATCGCCTTGCTCAACGGTGCAGACATCATCAGGGTGCATGATGTGAAACGGGCGGTAGAAACCCTGAGACTCGTCCACAAGACTCTGCATGCAGTTCAAACCGGTCAGGATCTCTTTCAATAAACCCCAGAAGTTGTTTCGTAAAAATTTTCTACTTTTGTCTCACAATAACAATTACGTATGCTCAACCTTTTTATACAAATCCGCGTGATTGACGTCATCGACATCATCTTGGTGGCGGTTTTGCTCTACGGATTCTATCGCCTATTGAAAGGCACTTCTGCGATGAACATCTTTTTAGGCATCGTCGCCGTGTTTCTTATTTGGCAGGTAGTAAAAGTATTGCAGATGGAATTGCTTTCCACCATACTGGGCGCTTTCGTCAGCGTAGGCTTCATCGCATTAATCATCATCTTTCAACCTGAGATACGACGATTTCTATTCACTATTGGTACAGAGACCCGAAGCCGTAGCGTCAGCAAGCGATTCAAACTGTTTTCTGTCAACGACAACCGTCAACTTGACACTGAAAAAATCTCGAAAGCATGTTCAAACATGTCAGATATCAAGCAGGGGGCCCTCATTGTCATTACCAGGCAAAACAAACTTGACGACATCGCCTCTACCGGTGTGGATATCGACGCAGAAGTCACCAGCCCGTTGATTGAAAACATTTTCTTTAAAAACAGTCCTCTCCACGACGGAGCAATGATTATCAGCAGCAACAGGATTCGCTCTGCACGCTGCATTTTGCCCGTCACAGACAAGACCAATATTCCTGGGCATTATGGCTTACGCCATCGTGCCGCTATTGGAGTGACCGAAGATAACGACTGCATTGCACTGGTGGTTTCCGAAGAGACAGGGAACATAAGCCTTGTAATGGATGGAGAAATCCAAACCATCAATAAGAATGAAATAAAGGGGTTACTGGACAAAGAATTGGATATCATTCGATGATTCAGGTTCATTCGCCTATTTCAACAAACCCATCTTCATCATAAATGTAAAACACCTTATTCCGATAGGGATCATAACGGAAAACGTTTTGCTTGGCAAACCCTGTTTTGCTCAATTTAGCCTCGACATATCGATTCATCATGTAATCATAGGTATACCCCGCATACAGCTTGCCCAAATAAACGGCATAATTGTACAGGTCATCAAGGGTGAGCGTATCAATCGTATAGGAATAGTCGAATTTGGAAGTCCAAAACGAATAATCGGTCTTGGAGTCAAAACCATCAATGATATTGTGTTCATGGAACGCCACGGGAAGCCATTCTCCATTGTTCATGTCAAACCACGAAGCCACATTGAAGCGGTTCAAATTATGCTTGTAGCTGTAATCATCCAAATCGCTGAAAAGGTAGTCTTCATATTCCACCGTATCGGCTTTAATCTCTACTCGAGAAAGCAACACCAGCCAATGCGCTGAATCGACCCGAATCTCATTTGCATCATCGGGAACATAAACCTCCAAATCGCATTCTGTCAAGGTTTTGGCATAGGCTGCATACATGATGTCAAGAAAAAGATTCTGATCGAATCCATCCAAAAGGTCCGAAGTCACTGAAGACTGCTGATCGACGTGATTGGTTATGACGACAGCGCTATCAGGAAAATAGACCGCCACTTTCGTGCCTGCATTATTTGCAACGAAACTACGTGCCAACTTCAACTCTGTCTGGCAGCTGGAGCACAGCATGGCCAAAAGGGCTAAAATGATCGTCAATGCCTTATTGCTTTTCGTTTTCAACCAATTCACGATCTTTTTCATTTGTTTCAAAAACAATCTTTATCAAAGCCGAAGTAGTCTATCAAGATTCAGATGTATCAAAGTCAAACAAATCCATCTGTTTGCCATCGGTCACCTTCCGCTCTTCAGGCACCTCTACGATTTCCAATGGTATGTCGTTAGGATTCACTTCGATTCTTTTTGGGGAATCGGCCGTTTCATTTTCCAGTTCTTCCGCTTTTGGTTCTTCTTGGTCCTCATCGGCCTTTGTCTCTATCGGTTCAAGCGGCTCGATGAATTCATAATGGTCGACCTCGCGTGTCGTGAGGCGTTTTCCTTTGGCCTTATAGCTCTTAATACCGATAAACTCTTCAACATTGATAATGTCGTCTGGAAAACTGTTGCCTGCGTCACTGACCTTATAGCTCACCAACAATTGCGGACGTTGGTCAAGACTTCTTTCCAGATATGTCGCATTTTCGTTTTCACCGATGAAAGAGAACCTCTGGTTGATCTTGGTATCCACGTCGATACAGAAACGTTTCAAATAAATCTTCTGTGTCTCCCCTTCCAGGTAAAGAACAGAGAAAATCTCATTAGAATCGAACTTCCTGATTTCCACCATGTCGTCATCAAAGTGCGTACTCAGATCGAAACCGCATATTTTGAAATCGCCATTAGAAAACAGTTGCAAAATACGGTCATCGCCCTCAAAAGCACCCAAATACAAGCCTCGCTTATCTGCGTTAAGACGCCGAACCGTGTCGTCATACCATATGTCACGTGCCGTCAGTGTGGAAACACCTTCATCGTGCTTGAAAATGACCTTGATAGCATTCTTGGTCAACAAATTGCCTCGGGCACTACGGCCTTTGACTGCCAGGGATGCAAAGTCGTAGTCGAAAGACAACTTCTTAAGTTTCTCTTTGGGACGCAGTTGCACCTTGATGCCTTCTGCCTCACCATTGGCATTCGCCGTGAAATAAATCACCTTTGAATCTGGCTTACCCTGAGTAAGATCATATTCTTTGTCTCGTGTGACTCCTGTAACAGCAAAGCGCTTTGCAAAATATGGATTGCCAGCCTTGCCATCGCGATAAACCACATTATAGGTCAAACGATCATCATTTTTATGGAAGACGCCCACATGGATCACTTTCTGTCCGACAAACAGCTTCGACTGCAGTTTCGTTACCATATAAGTGCCATTTTCATGGAAGACGATGATTTCGTCCAGGTCAGAGCACTCGCTGACATATTCATACGCATCCTTGTTCTTCTCTCTCTTCAACCCTTCGCCTGTACAGACAAAGCCTTCCTCCTTGTTCACGTAGAGTTTCTCATTATTTGCGGCGACGGCTACTGCCGAAATGTTGTCAAAATTACGAATCTCCGTCTTACGTTCCCGACCCTTGCCGTATTTCTCTTTGATGTGTTCAAAATAGGCGATGGTGTAGTCGACAATATGGTCAAGGTTATCATGTGCTTCCTTAAGCCGTTCTTCGATGTCTAGCAATTGTTCATCAGCCTTCTTGATATCGAACTTTGAAATCTTACGGACGGGCTTCTCGCAGAGTTTTTCAACGTCCTCACGGGTGACTTCACGCTTGAGCCGTTTGCGATAAGGGTCAAAACGGCGCTCAATACCCGTCAGCTGGTCTTCCCAAGTAGCATATTCTTTCTTCTCCAACTCCTTATAGATGCCTTTCTCAAAGAAGATCTTCTCCAGCGACACCCAATGCCAGTTGGTCTCGAGTTCATCAATAAGGATGCGCAGTTCCCAACTCAAGAGCTCCATTGTACGGTCAGTGCTATGACGCAGAATCTCTGAGACACCCATAAAGGCGGGGTGGTCATTAACAATGAGACATGCGTTGGGCGAGATAGACACCTCACAATCGGTAAAAGCATAAAGGGCATCAATTGTCAAATCGGGAGATACGCCGGCATTTAGGTAAATGACAATCTCGCAATGCTCGGCGGTGTTATCGTCAATCTTCTTGATTTTAATCTTGCCTTTATCGTTGCATTTGACAATACTCTCAATCAAGCTTCCTGTGGTTGTGCCATAAGGTATCTCTGTGATAACCAGAGTCTTTTTATCCAGTTGATTGATACGGGCTCTGATCTTGACACGACCGCCACGCAATCCGTCGTTATAGTTGGAGACATCCATCAAGCCTCCCGTTGGAAAATCGGGATAAAGAGTAAAGGGTTCGTCCTTCAGATAGGCGATGGAAGCATCTATCAGCTCGTTGAAATTATGCGGCAAGAACTTAGAGGCAAGGCCTACGGCGATGCCTTCCGTACCCTGGGCCAGCAGCAGAGGGAACTTCACCGGAAGAGAAACGGGTTCTGCGTTACGGTTGTCGTAAGAACGGGTCCAGTCCGTCGTCTTATGGTTGAAAACGACCTCTTTCGCAAATTTTGAGAGTCGGGCTTCAATGTAACGGGGGGCGGCCGCATCATCGCCTGTAAGAATATTGCCAAAATTACCTTGTGTCTCAATAAGCAGGTCTTTCTGCGCCAATTGAACCAGAGCATCACCGATAGAGGCATCACCGTGCGGATGATATTTCATTGTGTTACCGACGATGTTCGCCACCTTATTGAAACGGCCGTCATCAAGCTCGTCCATGGAATGCAAGATACGACGCTGTACAGGCTTTAAGCCGTCTTCAATGGCAGGAACGGCGCGATCCAAAATGACATAAGAGGCATAGTCGAGAAACCAATTCTCGAACATGCCTTTGATGGGAACGACACGAAACTCGTCATCATCATGCGGCGTTTCTGTCGTACCAGCATCAATAAACTCAGTATTTTCAGACTCGTTTCCGTCTATTTCACCGTTCTCCAACGTATCTTTATCTTCCGTATCCATAAAAAACCTGTAATGCGTGCAAAGATATGAAAAATCTAAAAGAAATCTCAATATCTAGGCGATAAAATCAATGGATTTTTTGGCCTATTCCTGGATTATTTCCACAGGCGCAACACTGCAGCCTCTCCCAACAGAGCCAGCAAAGCGATCAAAACAAACCACTTCCATATCGATGAATGCTGTGCCATCGCCTTGACGAGGTCGTTATTGGCAAAATCAACAGCATCAAGCACTGCGGTATAGGTCAGTCCCGCCTGCTTCAAAGACTGTTCGATAGTCTTCTCATCAGCAAACTCCATCTTCGACTCCAAACGACTTTGGTTCCAAGCCAAAAGATGACTGACCGAATCATGCTCGAACAACTCATAAAAACCTTGTTGAGGCAACTGTTCATTAAGATATAGAAGCACTTTGCCGTTACGGGTTTCGGCGGCAGGCATCAATTCGAAGGCTCCATCCAGACTGCGGAGGCGATAATCCAAATCATTTTCAAGGTCCAAATCCGAGAAACCCAGCATCTTATCCTGTCCTATGATATAGGCTATGCGGTCCACTTGCCCGCCCATAAGCGCCATCTTGACAAGTATAGGAACAAACAAAGCATTATCTGACAAATTGCTCCAAGACGGATCGAGTGCAGTCGTAAACACAAACACTCTGCCTTTCCCAACGGGTTCTGTCAACAACAATGGATCACCATTCTGAAGCGACAATAGCGTCTGCATCGTTCCATACTGTCTCAAGCGGACATGTTTCTCTGTCTTGGGCAAATCCGCCTCAGCAGGCATCCGCAATACCATATCGTCAAAAAATTCATGCTGTTGCGCCAGTCCGTCAACTGATGCCGGATTTTCATCCAGTTCCACGACCGACAACCCCAATTTCTGATACAGATATGACAGCATCTTAGGGTCAGACATATTAGGAAACACGGCCAGACTCGATCCTTGGGCAACATCATCGAGCAGATCCTGCTGGACCGTCTCGTTTATTGAAGCTGTCTCATTGACTATGATCATCTGTGCCCTCAACAGCGGTGCCAAATCAATTGACGTTGGGGACATCGTTTCATATCGGAACTGACTGTCATCGTCAAAAACCAAGGCGCAGGAAGTTGCGGTTTTGCCGATTTCAATTACCGACAATGAAGGTTTTACTTCCAAAACAAAATCGTAGCTATCGTCAAACGTGATGGGATAATCTGTCAATGATACGCTACACTTCTGGCGGCCAGACTGTTCCAATAAAAACTGCATAGGCACCTCGGCATCGCCATTGGCCTCCAAATCAACGGTTGCTGATGCAGCCAACTTATCATCCATCGTCAGATTCAAAGGCAGTCCTTTTATTTCCTTCTCACTTTGGTTGACCACCTTCACGTTCACTTCATTAGTCAAGCCAGCCTGAATAATGGGAGACGTGAGCCATACGGTATCCACATATACATTTTCCTGAGACTCGGGCTGCACAGGCACTGCTATGACACGCAAAGCAGAATCAACAACCAGCGGTTTGAGATCAAACGTATTCTTCTGAAAATCGGAAAAAAGGAACAAAGTCGATGATGTATAGCCGTATTGTTTTCGCAGCATCTCAAAACGGTCGATCACCTCTCCCATGGCAACGGGGCCTCCCTCCTGGCTCATCCTGTCAATTTGCATCAGCATCTCTTCTTGGCTCAAGGGGTACTCGTTTTGCATTTCAAAGCTATTGGTCATCAACACAAATCTTGTCGAAGGAGCGAACTTGTCAACCAAGTCACGAGCCGACTCTCTAGCATCTTCCAATAAAGTAGTCCGCTGCGAACGCGCCTTCATACTCATGGAGTTATCCAAATAAACTCCGATCAAAGCATTCTCTGCCTCCGTTTCAAATGACTTCTCTGGTCTATATGGAAACGCAAAGGCAAAAACAAGTCCGATAATAAAAAGGCAGCGCAACAACAAAGAAACCAAATACTTCAGTTTTTTTGTCTTGGCGTTTTCCTGTTGAATATCGCGAAGAACAGCCGTATTGCTGAAATAAACCAGCTTATGCTTCCTGAAATTGAAGAGATGAATGGCTATCGGTATCAGCAAAGCCAGCAGGCCCCAAAACATGTTAGGATAAAGAAAACTCATAACTGCAAATACGACATTTCAACATTAATATAAACCCAAAAAACTATAACTTCTTTACACGTCTTGAACCGCATCTTCTATAACCATGCCATTCAGTACGGTCTCCATCAGCCGGTCTCCCTTATAGGTCAGTTTTAAGGAAAAGAAAGGAACCTCTTTCTCTATCAGTTTCAGAAAGACCCGATCGCCCTCCCACATGGTGAAATCCATAAGACGCTGCTTGTCGATCCACTCTAAATCGCCTTCGTTACAGACAATCTGTTCGCCCGTCCATTCCGTACATACGAAGATATGCATCTGTTCAGCAGGCCACACATCACTCACAAAAGTGACGATGCCGCAATAACGCCATCGGGTGACGGTCAGGCCTGTTTCCTCCTGTATCTCACGCAACATGCAGTCTTCAGGGCTCTCGCCTTCCTCAAACTTACCGCCTACGCCGATCCACTTATCGTGGTTTTCATCATTCTCCTTTTTTGTACGATGCAGCATTAAGTATTGACTACCTCGTTCCAGGTAACATTGAGTGGTTTGTTTCATTACACACTAAAATACATGACAAAAATACGTTTTTTTATAAAGCGGCCCATTTCAAAATACGAGAAAAGGCGACCCATAGGCCGCCTTTTCTAGATGAAAGCTTTGCGTCAAATTAGATGATGCCTTGAGCCAGCATGGCTTTAGCAACACGCATGAAGCCAGCGATGTTAGCACCCTTCACGTAGTTGATGCTGCCATCGGCTTGCTTGCCGTATTCAACGCACATGTCATAAATGTCGTTCATGATCTTGTGGAGCTTCTGGTCAACTTCAGGAGCAGTCCAGTTGATGTGACCGGCATTCTGGCAGATTTCGAGGCCAGAGGTAGCAACGCCACCAGCGTTGACAGCCTTACCAGGAGCGAACGGGATACCAGCGTTCTGGATGGCAGCGATAGCTGCAGGTTGGCAACCCATGTTGGAGATTTCAGCAACATACTGAACGCCGTTGGCGATCAACATCTTGGCATCTTCTTCGCTCATTTCGTTCTGGAAAGCGGATGGGCAAGCGATGTCGCACTTCACGCTCCAAGCCTTCTTACCGGCAGTGAACTTAGCCTTGCCAGGGAACTTGTCGGCCATGTCTTGAACTTTGTTACGACGGCTGTCACGCATGACGAGCATGTAGTCAATCATTTCCTTGTCGAGGCCTTGAGGCAGTTCGCAAACGCCATCAGGACCTGAAAGGGCGACGACGGTAGCACCAAGTTCGTTAGCCTTGGTAGCAGCACCCCAAGCCACGTTACCGAAGCCAGAGAGAGCAACTTTCTTGCCCTTCATGGTTTCACCCTTCTGGTGAACCATACGGTCAACGTAGTACATGGCACCGAAACCGGTAGCTTCAGGACGAATCAGAGAACCGCCCCAGCCATAGCTCTTACCAGTCAGAGCACCAGTGCTGTGTTCGCGAGCGAGTTTCTTGTAAGCACCATAGAGGTAACCAATTTCACGGCCACCGACGCCGACGTCACCAGCAGGTGAATCTTGGTCAGCACCGATGTTTCTCCACAGTTCATACATGAAAGCCTGGCAGAAACGCATGACTTCAGCATCTGACTTGCCTGTTGGGTCGAAGTCAGCACCGCCCTTACCACCGCCAAGAGGCAGGTTGGTCAGGGAGTTCTTGAAAATCTGTTCGAAGCCCAAGAACTTCAGCATGGAGACATTGACAGCCGGGTGGAAACGGAGACCGCCTTTGTAAGCGCCAAGAGCGGCGTTGTACTGAACGCGGTAGCCGATGTTGTTCTGAACTTCACCTTTGTCGTCAACCCAAGTCACACGGAAAGTGAAAATACGATCCGGTTCGACAAGGCGTTCAACGATCTTAGCCTTTTCGAATTCTGGGTGTTGGTTGTAGACTTCTTCGATTGATTCGAGCACTTCACGCACAGCTTGCAAATACTCTTTTTCGCCTGGATGCTTGGCTTCCAAAGCGGTCATAATGTCATTTACTTTCATTATTTTTTGTGATTTAAGAGGTTAATATAGTTGTTGTTCTTATACTTTTTTAAAGCGGTGCAAAGTTAATACATTAAATTGTACAATGAAACAATAATCAAATTATTTTTTGACCTCGTCAAAAAACACCGTTTCCTGCTCCTCACCGTACTCATATATCGTCTCCTTGATAATGCTTCCGTCCGGGTTGTAATAGGTCTCCTTTCCATGCTTCACATTATCTACATAACTGGTCCTCATACAGATATAACCCGACTGTTCGTATCCGATCTGGGTTCCGGTTCCCATATCATAATCGGCCTTCGAAGCCAACATCCCGTCAGAGTAGAAAATCATCCAAGAACCATCCATCATATCGTCAACATACTGGCCTTCCATAAAAACCTGACCGTTCTCATACCATTTCGTAGCGGGGCCATTCAGCTTGCCATCCCTATAGTATTCTTCCGATGCCAAAATGCCTTTCAAAGAATAGGAACGACAGATGCTGTCGCGTTCCCCTTCCTTATACCAACTGTCTTCCATCAGATTTCCATTCTCATGCCAGCGCATCAAATGGCCGTGCATCTTGTTATCCTTAAACTCGGCGTAGAGCTGAGGCTTACCGTTTTCATAATACCATTGGCACTCCCCTTCCAGCTTCTCCTTGGCTTTATCGGCATAACGCAACTCTGATTTCAGATTGCCATTATCCCAATAGGATTTTTTCACAGTATCATCACTGCAAGCAATGAAAAACATTGCAATGAAAACAGCAAATAAAACAGGATTCCTTTTCATGATTATTCACGAGTCTTTGGATCGGCGTCAAAGGCATCGACAGCCTTCAGCTCTGCCGATTCGTCGTCATATTGGTAAAGGCTCCAAGCGCTGTTTTCAAGACCATCCTCAGCACGCTCTTTGATGAAACGGAATTGCGTGTGCAAAAGGGGAATCTCATATGTCATGAAACAATCAGGAGAGCCACTGCCAAAACGCATCAATGCATTGAGAAAATACCAGCCCACATCAAAACCCTCATAGGCCAGTTTTGCCGGTTCACAACGATATTTTCTCCTGAACTTCTGAATGAAAATCTTAGTTTCCTTACTATTGTAATCGACAAAGACATCATCAAAATAAATGGCATTTGTCTTCAACAGGTTTTCAACCAAGAGACGGTCAAATTCATCCCAGTCTGGCAACGCAACCAAAGTGATAGGATAGCGACGTGATTCCGCAGTTTTATGAAGCCGGTTCAACATCTGGGTGGCAAAAACATTACTTTGTGTATATACCACAACGACATTGTCCCGGACACCTGACAATTGCTGATAAAATGATGACAATTCGCTATAAGTCAAACGACGCACATGGTTTTCGAACACGACCTCATTTGCATCACCTTCCAAAAAATCGTCCGTAGCAAATACCTGTCCCTCCACATCGATTGTGGCTGGCATCCTTTGCCCTAATTCCAGACGTTGGCGTTCTTCAGTTGCATAGCGCAGGAATGCTTCGTTTGAAACACTCACCTCCGTGTTAATAGAAAGATTCAAAAGATACTCCATCTCATCTAGTACATCTTGATCTTCATCTTTTTCCTGACTGAATATGGTCACGCTTGCATCACGATAATGGTTATGCACAAGAGCTGCCAATTGCATCAGTTGCGCTTTTTGATCAGGCTTCACCTTGACAACGTATGGATTGTCGTCCACCACATCTTCACGTGCCGTGAGCGGGTTGACAATAATTATGCTGTTCTCCTTAGCATAGGACTGAACTTCAGCGAATGCCCTGCTGAAGAATGGTCCTATGATCAGGTCCACTTTATGATTTCCGATTTGGTCTAAAGCCCGTTGGGCGGATTCCACATCCTCCGTCACATCATAAACCTCTAAATCCAATTTCAAACCAGATCTTCTTGACAGCGAATCCGCAGCCATTAAGAAACCTTCATAGAACTGAAGAAATGCCAAGGGCCGTGATTTTTTACTAGTGACATTACCTACTTGATGCAGATAAAGTGGAATCATTAAAGCTACGCGATACCGTTGACGCGCAAACTCCGGCGACGCATTGCATTCAACATCCGATGGATCAATATAATAAACATCAATCGGAGAATCATTAATCGGTTCTTCCATCTCCTCTACTTCAAGCATTTCTTCTTCCACGATTGGCTCTGGTTCGGCAACTTGTTCCCAGACGACTCTCTCAATAGGAATTAACACCGTTTGGCCAACAAAAACACGCGAACCCACAGAAGGATTCAACGTCATGAAATCATTTTCAGAAACAGCCCATTTTTTCAATAATGAGGACGTCCGCTCGGATTCTTCTACCTGATGGACAATATATTCGTCTTCGTTCTTAACATCAGGAACACGCAATACAGCACCTGCTCGAGGATAATTATCTAGACCAGGGTTCATGGCTTTGAATGCAGCCACATCAACACCGTATTTCTTCGCTATATCATACAAATTCTCACCTGCTTGAACAATATAAGTCCCTCCTGGCGAAACAACAGCGGACGGGATCGCCTCAACTTCACTTTGAGCCGGTTCTTCCTGAATAATGGCAGGGAAAGATTCTTGAATCGGTTCTTCCTCATGAACCACTCTGGCTTCTCCATCATTCACAGGCTCTTCAGGGACGGGGGTGACGACGGGGGCGACATTAGGCTCCTCTTGCACAGATGGTTCGTTTAATGGAGCGACAACAGGAATGCCTATTACCATATCAGCTTTCAGTCCAGTGGTGTTGACCTCCGGATTCAACTTTGCAATATCCTCAATTGTTACATTATAAACCTTAGAAATGCCATACAAAGTTTCGCCTTGCTTGACATGATGCATATAATACTGCTTGCTTCCAATCTTGACTATTTCCGATGAACGCTCAGAAACCACCTGGGCGTGCATAAAAAGCGGAAATAGCAACAAGGCGGCAATATAGAGAACAATCCTTTTCATGCGTGTTTCTTTAAAGAACGAAAATATTATGAATTATTGCAAATACATGTAAAATCTTGACAGTTTGGGTTATTCCCATTCTATAGTCGCAGGCGGTTTGGATGAAATATCGTAACAAACACGATTGACACCTTTCACCTTATTAATGATGTCGTTTGAGACTTTAGCGAGGAAGTCATAAGGCAGATGCACCCAGTCGGCAGTCATGCCATCCGTAGAGATGACAGCGCGCAACGCAATGGTGTACTCGTAACTGCGCTCATCGCCCATCACGCCGACCGATTTCACGGGCAAAAGCATGGTGCCAGCTTGCCAAATGCTATCGTAAAGATTATCAGCCATTTCATTGGGATAGGAAGCGCTCGGCAACGCACACGGCCAAGCACGCAGACCTTGGATGAAAATGTCGTCAGCATCGCGTAAAATGCGGAGCTTCTCTTCTGTCACTTCACCCAGGATTCGGATGCCCAGGCTAGGACCCGGGAAAGGATGGCGGCCGATCAACTCGCGTTTGATGCCCAAAGAACGGCCCACACGGCGGACCTCATCCTTAAACAGAGAACGCAACGGCTCCACAATCTTCAGGTTCATCTTCTCCGGCAGCCCACCCACATTGTGGTGCGACTTGATCTTACAGCTCGGGCCATTCACGCTGACGCTCTCGATCACATCGGGGTAGATGGTTCCCTGAGCCAACCAGCGTGCGCCTTCGATCTTCTGCGCCTCTGCATCAAACACCTCGATAAAAGTAGAGCCGATGGCCTTGCGTTTGGCTTCAGGATCGGTGACGCCCTCCAGTTTCTTTAAGAACAAAGCGCCGGAATGCACGCCGATCACATTGAGCCCCATCTCCTTATACGAGTCGAGCACATCTTCAAATTCATTCTTACGCAGCAGGCCGTTGTCAACAAAGATACAGGTCAGGTTCTTACCTATCGCTTTGTTCAGCAATACGGCGGCCACCGTGCTGTCGACGCCACCGGAAAGACCTAAGATGACTTTATCGTCACCCAATTGTTTTCTCAACGATTCGACGGTGTTGCCAATAAAAGAAGTCGGCGTCCAATCGCCCTTGCATCCGCAGATACCTAAGGCAAAATTGGATAGGATTTGAGGCCCTTCTTTGGTATGAAACACCTCAGGATGGAACTGAACCGCAAACGTTTCCTCTCCTTCAATTTTGTAGGCCGCGTTGTCAATATCATCCGTCGAAGCAATGACCCTGGCTCCTTCAGGCAGTCGGGCAATCGTATCGCCGTGGCTCATCCATACTTGGCTGACCGGGCTCACGCCCTTAAAAAGAGGAGAATCCACATCCATCACCTTGAGCATGGCACGCCCATATTCACGGGCAATAGACCCGTTCACCTCGCCGCCAAAATGCTGAGCCAGGAACTGAGCACCATAACAAATGCCAAGCAAGGGCAACTTCCCTTTTATGCCTTCAAGATTAACGAAAGGCGCATTCTCATCCCGTACCGAAAACGGACTCCCGCTCAAAATAACACCTTTGACATGCTCGTCTATCGTTGGAATATGATTATATGGATGTATCTCACAATAAACATTCAGCTCGCGCAGACGCCGGCCGATAAGTTGCGTCACTTGCGAACCGAAATCAAGGATAAGGATCATTTCTTGCATGGTCGGAAAAACTTTTCGGCAAAAGTAGGAATTTTTATCCCTTGTAAGACAAAAAAGGCTTATTTTTGCAAATGACTGTCAACACTTAATACAACACATTGAACATGTCAATCTCCATCCTGCTTGCCTTGTCCATTTTACCCGTCATCTTATTGATGGTTTTCATTTATCGTCAAGACAAATACCAGAAAGAGCCCATCAAGTCGCTGGCTAAGGCTTTCATAGGAGGCATGATCGCCATCCCTTTGGATTTGATGATTGTACGTCTTTTGGGCATGGTTTACCAATCCAACACCATCTTTTATACGGCCTTCCTGCAAGCCGGATTACCAGAAGAATTGTCAAAATTCATCATTTTCATGGTTTTCATCTGGCGCGACAAGAACTTTGACGAATACATGGACGGTATCGTATATGCTTCTTTCATCGGGTTAGGATTTGCTTGTGTCGAAAACATCATGTATGTGTTCACAGCCGAAGCCGAAGCTGCCGGAATGGGTGTATCAACCAGCATCAGCCGTGGATTGCTGTCAGTGCCAGCCCATTTCCTGTTTGGCGTTGTCATGGGATATTTCATGTCCTTGGCCAAATTCGAAAAAGAGCATCGTTTGCTGAACCTCCTTCTTGGCCTTGGATTTGCTGCACTGGCACATGGCTTATTTGACTGGCTTCTGATGTTCATGGAGTACTTGAACAGCGGTATTTCAACAATTATATACCTTGCTTTCCTTTTCCTTGACCTCCGTCTCTGGAAACTCGGTCTAAAATACATCCGTCAGCATCAGGAACTCACGCAACAGCAAGCTACAAATGAAGAAGACAACATAGCGCAATCGGATATAGATTCGATGACCATCAACAACCCTGACGAATACAAGCACATCGATTGGAATGCAGGAGATCAGTCGTGAAACACGCTTGTTGCTAAAAAAATCATTATTTTTGCATCCTTTAAACGATTAAAACGATCAATAGAATATTATGGCACTGAACTGTGGAATCATCGGTTTGTCAAGCACTGGCAAGACAACCTTATTCAATTGCATATCAAACACTAAAGCTGAGATTGGTTTTGCCTCCAAGTCGAACATCGGCATGTGCGAAGTGGTGGACGAGCGCCTTAAGCTCATCGACAACATATCCCATTCAAAACGCATCGTTCCCGCAACGGTCGAAATTGTCGACCTTCCTGGTCTAAGCAAAGGTGGACAAGGCGTAGGCAACAAGCTGCTTGCCGAGGTGCAGACCATGGATGCTCTCATCCACGTCTTGCGTTGTTTCGACGACCCCAACATACCTCACAGCGAAGGCAGCATTGATCCTGTCCGCGACATGGAGCTCGTCGATTTCGAATTGCAGGTGCGCGACCTCGACCTGGTCACCCGCAAGCTGCAACGCATTGAGAAACTTCTAAAAAACGGAGAAAAAGACAACAAACGCGCCTTTGAAGTACTAAGCATCTACAAAGAAGTGCTCGAAAACTTCGGCAACGCCCGCGATGCGAAGGTAGACGAAGAAGACAAGAAATTCATCCAAGACATCCAACTGCTCACAGCCAAACCCATGATCTTTGTCTGTAATGTCGACGACGCCTCCGCTACCACTGGCAACAAATATTCCGATGCAGTAAAAGCGGCATTGAAAGACGGGCAGGACATGATCGTCATTGCAGGGAAACTCGAGGCAGAAATCGCCGAACTCGACGCCGACGACCGTGCCCTCTTCATGGAAGATGCCGGATTAAGCGAACCTGGCGTGAACAAAGTGGTACGCACAGCCTATCACACCCTCAACCTCCACTCCTTCTTCACCACCGGCCCCGATGAAACCCGTGCCTGGACCATTCATGTCGGCGACACTGCTCCTATCGCTGCAGGTGCCATCCACTCCGACTTGCAACGAGGTTTTATCCGTGCAGAAGTGATGAGCACAGAAGACTTCCTGAAATATGGATCCGAAGCCGCCGTAAAAGAAGCAGGCAAGTTCCGTGTCGAAGGCAAGACCTACGTCGTGCAAGACGGGGATATACTCAATATCAGATTCAACGTGTGATGGAACAAGTCATCCTTGTCGACGAACAAGACCAACCCATCGGATTGATGGAAAAGCAGGCTGCTCACATCGGGCCGCACTTGCATAGGGCTTTTTCCATCTTCATCTTCAATTCCAAAGGGGAATTGCTATTACAACGCCGTGCCTTATCAAAATACCATTCTCCAGGACTTTGGACCAACACTTGTTGCAGCCATCCGCGTGACGGTGAAACCTTAGAAGAATCCACATCGCGCCGTCTGATGGAAGAGATGGGGATACGATGCGAGATGCACGAAGCCTTCACCTTTATTTATATGGCTCCCGTCGGCGAAGGCCTCACCGAACACGAATTCGACCACGTATGGGTCGGCATAAGCGACACCGAACCTCTACCCGACTCCACCGAAGTGGACTCATGGAAATATATGCGTCTTGAGGACATCCGATCCGAAATGGAAGTTCATCCCGAACTATTCACCGAATGGTTCAAAATCTCTTTTGCCCAGGTAGAGCAGCACTATCTGGACATTAACTCCTGCCAATAGACCCCTAAAAACCGACCACATCAGTCACACCCAAAACGAAAAAATTATTGAAAATAAATAGTAAATATATTTACAATATATATTTTTACTATTTTTGCCACATCATTCATTAAATGAAAACAACAGAAACTATCTAAATTCAACTTAAATGAAACACAATTTCCGCTTCATGATCGGAATACTTGCATTGCTTATTCCGATGAGCCTCAGCGCTCAGAAATCAGATTTCGAAAAAGACTTCAAAGAAATGAAAGGCAAAGTGGACAGAATGCCCAAACTCTCAGGTTTTGTCCAGACGCTTTACCTTGCCAATTTCAATGATGAAGGCGATTTGACGGACAACACGCTCCGCATGCGCCGCGTGCGTATGTCAATCGAAGGCAATTTGGTCAAAGGTCTGACTTACAAGATCCAAGGTGATTTCAGCCGTAGTCCAATGCTCGTTGATGCTTTCCTGAAGTACAAGCCTTGTAACGAGTTTGCTATCCAAGTGGGCCAATTCAAGACCCCATTCTCTTTGGAAAGCCCCATCAACCCTGTCAACCTCGAAATCTTCGACTATGGCGAGAGCGTTCAGAAACTTGTTGGCTATAGTGATGTATGTGGCGTGGGTGCCCTTGGTCGTGACCTTGGTATCATGGCCACCGGTAGCCTCTTCCCTGTGGAAGGTGAGGAAGGATACAAATACAGCATCGTTGACTACGCCGTCGGCGTGTTCAACGGCAATGGTGCCAACCAGCTCGACAACAACAATAGCAAAGACCTTGTCGGTCGCCTCGAAGTGCATCCCGGCCTGAAAGACCTTACCCTGAGTGGTTCGTTCTACTATGGTAAGTATAACAAAGACGATGTGTACTTTGGCACCCGCAACCGTTGGGCTGCCGGCGCTCAATACAACGATGGCAAGTTCTTGCTCCGTGGCGAATACATCAGCGGCAAGACGGGACAGCTTCCTACCATTATTCCACAAGACCTTAGCTATTTCTACAGCAACGGTTACTATGGCGTGGTTGGTTACAACTTCCAAGCTGGTGAACAAAAAATCATGCCTGTGCTGCGTTATGAACACTTCACGAAGGACACCCGCATCGTCGATGGCGGCACCAACTGGTACACCGCTGGCATCAACTACTGGCCGCTGAAGTCCGTCAACTGCAAACTCGACTACTCACTGATTCAAAAGGAAGCCGGTGGCAATTCACACCGCGTGGTTGCAATGGTGAGCTATAAGTTCTAATCCTAAAACTAAAGCATTATGGCAAACAATAAAGTATCCAACCTTTGGAAAAAGGAAGACTGGCTGGCCGTATGGATCGGCTTCATCGTCATCGCCGTTGCCTGCATCGCCGTGCTGACCGGTTCGTTTGATTTCTCCGCCGCCAAATTCGGCACCTGGCACTGGTGGGAAAATGTCGAGGAAAAGAAATCCTTGGCTGCACAATTCAACGGTGAGTTCTGGATCAAACTGCTCCGCACCTTCTTGGTGACTGCCATCCTGTTCGGCATCGGCATCAAGTTGCAAGGCGAGAAAATCGGCAAATTCATCCCCGCTTTCATCGTGCTGTTCATCATCTGCATCGTGGTGAGAATGATCAGTGCAGAATACACCCTGAAGATGTACCTCGAGTGGGCTTTCTGGGCCTTGCTCATCGGTCTGCTCATCTCCAACACCGTCGGTACACCCGAATGGCTGAAACCCGCCATCCGTACCGAGTTCTACATCAAGACGGGTCTGGTCATCATGGGCTTCTCCGTACTATTCAGCAATATCGCCAAGTTCGGCCTCTATGGTCTCGGCATCGCATGGATTGTGACGCCTATCGTCATCATCTTCATGTGGTGGCTCGGCACCAAGGTGCTGAAGATCGACAACAAGCCTCTGGTCATCACTTTGGCTTCGGCCACTTCAGTGTGCGGTACCAGTGCCGCCATCGCCACGGGTGCTGCCGCCAAAGCCAAAAAGGAAGACCTCTCGTTGGCCATCAGCATCTCCATCATCTTCACCATCCTCATGATGGTGTTCGAACCTATGATCATCCGTGCCTGCGGCATGAACCAACTCATGGGTGGCGCCCTCATCGGCGGTACCGTCGACTCGACGGGTGCTGTGGTGCTGGCCGGTAACGCTCTCGGCGAAGAAGCCGAGCAAGCTGCCGTGCTCGTGAAGTCCATCCAGAACATCCTCATCGGCTTCATCGCCTTCTTCGTGGCCATCTTCTTCGCCACCAAAGTCGACAAAGACCCGAACCAGAAAGTCGGTGCCGGCGAGATCTGGAACCGTTTCCCGAAGTTCATCATCGGTTTCTTCGTGGCTTCGTTGGTCGCTTCCTTCATCGTCAAGCCTCTGGGTGGCGACGTGAAGGCCATCAACGGCGTCCTCGACCAATACAAGAACTGGGCCTTCGTGCTGGCCTTCACCAGCATCGGCCTCGACACCAACTTCAAGAGCCTCTTCAAACAGATGCAAGGCGGCAAGGTGCTCTGGCTCTACATCATCGGCCAGGTGTTCAACATTGCCCTCACCCTGTTTGCCGTGTGGTTCCTGCTCTCAGGTGTGGTGTTTGAAGTTCCTGTCCTCGACATGTTCAAGTGATGAGCAAAAACCACATCATATTCAAAGTGATTACCATCCTCGTGGTGGTAATCACTTTGTTTTTGGCTGGCTGGATCATGGCCAACCAACTCGGCCTCGTCAACGGCTACGACTTCGGCGCCGGGTCATACTATTACGCCGACATACCCACCGAGCAATACCAACAAATCGACAAGGAAGGAGCCTACCAGACCTCCGTTCCCAAATGGATCTTCTACGTCCTCTTCTTCGCCTGGGGCTGGCTGATGTGGCGGCTGTGGGTGTGGATAGAGAACCGGCCTAAACGAAAAAAATAAGCCTTATCATTCTTCCCCTTGAAATTCCGGATGCAGTTCCAAGAATTTCCTATCGTATTGACGGATACGCGTCAAGGTGCGCCGTGTCCACATCAGACGCAATTGCTGTTTCTCGTCCTCCGTAAGATGCCAGTCGATGTCGTCAGACTGGTGCAATCTCTCCGTCAAAGCGTACATTAACAGGGCGGCAGACACGCTGATATTATAACTCTCTGTAAATCCAAACATCGGGATGCGCACATGCATGTCGGCATGTTCGACGGCATACTCCGTGAGACCTAGTTTCTCGGTGCCAAAAACCAAAGCTATCGGTCGGTCAAGCGGCAAGGTCTCGGGCGTGAAATCATCGCGGTGCGGACATGTGGCCACTATTTGATAGCCCATCTGATGCAAATGCTCATAGACGGCAGGTGTATTGAATTCAGCCTCATTGTATTTATACAGATTCAGCCATTTCGTGCTGCCCATCACCACATCGGGGTTGATGTCATACGAATAATTGTTTTCGATGATATGCACGTCTTGGATCCCACGCAAATCGCAACTGCGGAGTACGGCGCTGCCATTATGCGGTTGAAAGATATCTTCCAGCACCACCGCAATATGACGGGTGCGATACGTCAGAACCTCCTCAAAACGTCGCTTACGCTCATCAGTAATAAACGCGGAAAGAAAACCCAGCATTGCTTCATCGCGTGCAGTCATGTCTATCATCATTTTAACCAAAGTGCAAAAATACAAATATGAACGGCCCGAAAATAGCAAGTGCGCTAGATTATTATCATCATATTGAATATCAATAGATTAAAAATAGAAAAACATTTTAAAAGCAAAAAACGAAGATTTTTGCGAAACCTATGCTTAAAAAACGTATTTTTGCACCTTGAAAATTTTGAACAACTATGGCAAAAAAGAATGTACAACAAGCTGAAGAAAGACTTGAAAACGTCGAAGAAGCATTAAGCAAAAGTGAACTCTGGATTGAAAAGAATCAGAAGACCCTGTGGATTATCCTGATTGTATTGGTGGCGTTAGCTCTTGCCATCTTCGGAGTGACGAAATATAACAAAAAGCGTGACGTTACAGCAAGTTCTCAGATATTCTACGCACAGCAGTATTTTGAGAATGAACAATACGACAATGCATTAAATGGTGACGGAAACAATCCTGGACTGTTGGATATCATCGACGAATATGGTTCCACAAAGACCGGAAAACTTGCCTCTTATTATGCTGGTCTTAGCTATATGAAACAAGGAAAATACGACGAAGCCATTGAATACCTTAAAAAATTCAACGGCAAAGATCATATCCTTGGACCTATGGCTCTTGGCGCTATCGGCGATTGCTACATGGAACTTGATGATTTGCAGAATGCCATCAGTTATTACGGCAAGGCCGCCACAAAGGCGCCCAACGAATTTACATCACCTTTATTCCTTAGCAAACAAGGTATGGCCTATGAAATCGCTGGGGATTATGCCAATGCACTCGCCACATATAAAACGCTGAAAAAAGATTATCCATCCAGCAATGAAGCTTTTGAAATCACCAAAAACATTGCGCAGATGGAGGAAAAACTGAAATAAAAACCGATTAAAAACCGATTTAATGCCTGGCCTTAAGGTCAGGCATTTTTCTTATATTTGCAGCCATGAATCAAATAAGAATTGTATTCTTTGGCACCCCCGAGTTTGCCGCATCACAACTAGAAGCAATAATCTCAGCCGGATACGACGTGGCTGCAGTCGTTACCGTTCCCGACAAACCCGCTGGACGAGGAAAGAAGCTGCAGTGTTCAGAAGTTAAGAAAAAAGCCCTGTTATACGGACTACCGCTCTTGCAGCCCGAAAAAATGAGAGATCCTCTCTTTTTGGAAGAACTGACCAGCTATAACGCCAATCTGTTTGTTGTCGTCGCTTTTAGAATGCTTCCTGCCATCGTTTGGCAAATGCCAAGTTTAGGCACGTTCAACCTGCACGCCTCCCTCCTGCCGCAATACCGTGGGGCTGCGCCCATCAATCATGCTATTATAAACGGAGAAACAGAAACAGGTTTAACGACATTCTTCCTTAATGAAGAAATCGATAAAGGAGCCATCATCCTTCAACAGAAAGTCAGCATCCTCCCAAACGAAACCGCAGGAGAACTTCATGATAAGCTTATGGCTTTGGGCAACACAATGGTTGTTGACACCATACGTCTTATCGAAAAAGGCAAAGCATCTGCTGTTGAACAGGAAAACATCGCCGGAGACCAAGAGTTAAAGCCTGCACCTAAAATATTCAAAACATTCTGTTACATCAATATCAACGACGACTGTCTGTCCGTTCACAACCTTGTCAGAGGTCTCTCTCCCTATCCCGCAGCACATGTCATCCTACAGTCCGAATCAGGCGAATCCATCGATTTGAAAGTTTTCAAAACTGAAATGGAACGTTGCAATCATAAACTGGAAATCGGTCAAGTCGATACCGATAATAAAAAACACGTCAGAATCGCATTAAAAGACGGTTTCATTAGCTTAATAGAAGTTCAACAATCCGGGAAAAGGGCCATGCCCATCGAAGATTTTTTACGCGGCACGCCATTAAAAGGTTCATGGAAAGCGCTTGAAAATCCCTTTTAAACGTGTTTTTTTGTCAAAAACACCTTTTTTCAGCAAAAAATGCGCATTTTTCAGCAAAAAAAAGTTGCATTATTCAAAAATCAATTATTTTTGTAGTGCAAAATATAAACCTTTAATACTAACAACATGAACAAAGCTGAATTAATTGATGCCATTGCCGAAAAAGCTGGCATGACCAAAGTAGATGCTAAAAAAGCTCTTGACGCTATGATGGGCGCCACTAAGGCTGAACTGAAAAAAGGTGGCAAACTCGCTCTTGTTGGATTTGGCACCCTTAACGTTGTAAAACGTCCTGCAAGAAAAGGCCACAACCCAAGAACTGGCAAAGCCATTAACATTCCTGCTAAAAAGGTTGTCAAATTCAAGCCAGCTGCTAACCTGATCTAATACTTTAGGAATCAGCATTTAATAAAAGAGCCGTATCTGTACGGCTCTTTTATTTTTTATACAGTCTCTCATCCTTATCAATGGATAAAACACCATTGTCCACGAGCCACCGGATCGCCTCAAGGATTTCATCTTCCGATCTATCCGAATTGTTTTTCAAGACTTCACGAATCGTCATCGGACCATTGTTCAGGTCGTTTGTTATTTTCGTCTCAATCTGAACAACATCCTTTGTTGCAGATTGCTTCTTTAAACACACATCACACTTGCCACATGTCTTGCTTGTCTTCTCATTAAAATAACGTAACAGCTGAACACTGCGGCATTCCACATCATTATTGACAAAATCAATTACAGCCTGCATCCTTTGTCGGGCATCCTCCCTCCTGTCGTAATAGTTTTCTTTTGTCAGACTAAAATGACTGATTCCGACAAACTCCGAAAGGAAGTGGATGCTTGGCAAATCGTTACGAGGCGCATACGACAAAAAATTGTAGTCCTCTAGTTGCTTTAATCGAGAAACGAGCTCATCAACCGAGAGTCCTATTACACGTGCCATTTTTTCTTCATTGAAGGGGACGAAATCGCTTAATACGCCGCTCATACTACGCAGCATATACTTTATGACATCGCCATACTTTGGGTTGTTAACCTGAAAGCCATACAAATCGTCACGGTCTGCTTTTATCATCACTTTGGATGGTTCAGAGAAACTCTCCGACAACAGAATATAGCCTTCTTTTTCTAAAATCTTCAATGTATGGAAGACTTCAATTGGCGAAAAACCATAACGACGAGCAAAGATTTCCATTTCCATAGGAAAAGAACAATCCTTGCCCGACCCTACAGGAAGGTCATAGTAGTTTCCTAGCGCATTATAGATTAACTTGACACGTTCAAAATCTGGATAAGACTGTTTTAATCCATCCTTGAGCTTTTGAACATCTGCATCTGACACAAGCAACAGTGCATCTGAACGCTGACCATCACGGCCAGCCCTGCCTGCTTCCTGAAAATAAGCCTCTATGCTGTCGGGCAAGTCCATATGCACAACCAGACGCACGTCAGGTTTGTCAATGCCCATGCCGAAAGCATTGGTGGCGACAATAGCTTTCACTCCCCCTCGCATCCAGGCTTCTTGGCGCTTATCACGTTCCTTGCCATCCAATCCTGCATGGTAATACGTGGAAGAAATGCCAACTCCATTCAGCCACTCTGAAATCATTTGGGTCCGTTTGCGATTCCGTACGTAAACAATAGCACTACCATTTTCCATCCCTTTGATTCGATGAAAAAGGACCCCGTACTTATCCGGTTCGTGACACACATTATAAATCACGTTCTTGCGCTCGAAACTGCTTTGAAAAACATTCCTTTTCTTAAAGCCCAAACGAAACTGGATATCCTCAACAACCTTTGACGTTGCAGTCGCTGTCAACGCAAGAACTGGAGTACTGGGAATGTACGGCCTGATTTCAGCTATCTTTAGATAAGGCGGACGAAAATCATAACCCCATTGTGAAATGCAATGCGATTCATCCACGGCAAGCAGACAGACCTTCATTCTTCGTATTGCCTCAACAAATTGGTTGGTTTGCAAACGTTCGGGTGAAACATACAGGAATTTAAGATCGCCAAAAACCGCACGGTTATATACTCGTGACATTTCATCAGCATGCATGCCAGAATAAATTGAAGCGGCAGGGATATTACGTTCCACAAGATGCGCCACCTGGTCCTTCATAAGTGCAATAAGCGGCGTGACTACGACGCACACGCCGTCCATAGCCATGGCTGGAACTTGAAAACAAACCGATTTACCCCCTCCAGTAGGTAATAGCGCCAATGTATCCCGGCCATCTACAACAGCATCTACAATTTCCTCTTGGAGCGGTCGAAATGAATCATATCCCCAGTACTTTTTTAGAACCGTTCGTGTGATTTCGCTCATCTCAGTATCAGTAATTTTTGCCAAAAATAGCATTTTGGTTTGAGACGCACAACGCTTTTCAACGAAGAAATGAATTTTTGCAACCTATAAATCAAATAGTAGTTGAGGCATGTATTTCAATGAGGAAAAAAACAGCAGATAGAAGAACAAAAGAAAGAGTTTTGCGATTTGCTTCACAGCACAAATCGAGAAGGAGTGGAATACGTCATTGAGGATTTGGAAAACCTAGGATTTTTCAAGGCGCCAGCTTCAACGCGCTCCCATCAAATGACGAGGGCGAAATATGCCGTCATTCACTCAACGTTTGCAAAGTAGGCATCATGCTTTGTGAACAGTTAGGCCAACTTGACCTGGAATCCATCCCTTTGTTTCCCAGAGACGCTGCTCTCTGGTCCAAAGTGCCGACACCTTGGCCTCCAACATTATAGAGCGAAAAGAAAACCCACAATAATTCAAAAAAAACGTAGCATTTTTGGGGTAAAAACTGTAATTTTGCCACTTCATTTTTTTAGCGAAAGAAATATCATAACATGCAGAGCATCAGAAATATAGCAATCATCGCCCACGTCGACCACGGCAAAACGACCTTGGTTGACCGTATTCTTTACCAGTCAAAACTATTTAAAGAATCAGACGAAAACGAAGGACAGTTGATCCTTGACAACAATGATTTGGAACGTGAACGTGGTATAACCATTTTGTCGAAAAACGTTTCAGTTCGATACAAAGACGTAAAAATCAACATTATAGACACCCCTGGTCACGCTGATTTCGGCGGCGAAGTGGAACGAGTGCTCAATATGGCTGACGGCGTATTACTGCTGGTAGACGCTTTTGAAGGTCCCATGCCACAAACCCGTTTCGTACTTCAAAAGGCCATTGAACTGGGTCTGAAACCCATCGTTGTCATCAACAAAGTTGACAAGCCCAATTGTCGTCCCGACGAAGTGCAAGAAGCCGTCTTTGACCTCATGTTCAATCTAGGTGCCAGTGAAGACCAGCTTGACTTCCCCACCGTTTACGGTTCTTCTAAGCAAGGATGGATGTCGGATGACCCGAAACACGTCACCAACGACGTTTCCTACCTGCTTGACGTCATCCTCGAGACCATTCCTGCGGCCAAGTTCGAAGAAGGAACGCCACAGATGCTCATCACCTCGCTGGATTACAGCTCTTACGTCGGACGTATTGCTGTAGGACGCCTGAAAAGAGGCACTTTGCAAGCGGGCATGAACGTTTCGCTCGTAAAGCACGACGGCTCCGTCACAAAATCAACCATCAAGGAACTCTACACCTTTGAAGGGTTAGGCAAAGAACGCACCAAGAACCCTGTTCACGCCGGCGACATCATCGCCCTGATGGGTATTGATGACTTCGAAATCGGCGATACTGTGGCTGATTACGAAAATCCAGAAGCATTGCCTCCTATTAAGGTTGACGAACCTACGATGAGCATGCTGTTTACCATCAACAACTCGCCATTCTTTGGCAGAGAAGGGAAATACGTCACCTCACGTCACCTGCGTGAAAGACTGTATCGCGAAACAGAAAAGAACCTGGCATTAAAGGTAGAAGACACGGATTCGCCTGACTCTTTGATGGTGTACGGTCGCGGCATCCTTCACCTTAGCATCCTTGTCGAGACCATGCGCCGCGAGGGTTATGAATTCCAACTGGGTCAACCCAAAGTCATCATTAAATACATTGACGATGTGAAATGTGAGCCTATTGAAACACTTACCGTCCTTGTCCCAGAAGACTTTGCAGGCCGTGTCATCGAGCAAGTGAGCGCTAAGAAAGGTGAAATGACCCAGATGGAACCTAAAGGTGACCGCATGTGCCTTGATTTCAACATCCCTTCCAGAGGTCTTATCGGCTTGAGGAACACTCTGTTGACCGTTACCGAAGGCGAAGCCGTCATTTCACACCGTTTCAAGGATTTCGAACCCTGGAAAGGCGAGATAGAGAGCCGTAATAACGGAGCGTTGATATCCATGGAAACAGGGCAGGCCATCCCTTACGCCATCTGGAAACTCCAAGACCGCGGCACCTTCTTCATCAATCCCAATGAAGACGTTTATGCAGGCGAAGTCATTGGCGAGAACACCAGATCCAACGATATTGTGATAAACGTCAACAAGACCAAGCACCTGACCAATGTGCGCGCATCCGGTTCTGACGAAGCCATTCGTCTCGTCCCGCCTGTTCGCTTCTCTCTTGAAGAATATATGGAATATATCCGCGATGATGAATATCTGGAAGTGACCCCAAAAAGTTTGAGACTCCGTAAAATCATCCTCGACGAACTGGAGCGAAAGAGAGCCAACCGCCGCGAAAATTAAGCGGTATATTCAAACTTATTTTTATTCAAAAAGTCGGACGATTTGTCCGACTTTTTTAGTAATATTGCAAATTGATTAGGAGCGAACCGTGAAAACGGCAACTCCTTCCCTATCTAATTCTAAAACAATTAATAATCAGAATAAATCGCCATGTCCAGAATTAAAAAAACACTCATCATCATCTTCGTTGCTTTAGGACTAAGTTCATGCGAAATCATTTCTAATATTGCCAATCAGGCGGCTCAAATGTACAACCTGACAAACTGCACTTTCAACCTTAATAATGTCAGTGACATCGAGATGTTAGGCATTAATCTTTCAAAAGGCATGAGCAAAGACGACCTGAACGTCACCCAACTTCTTTCCCTCACCAACGCATTGATGCAAAAGAAGCTCCCTGTTTCATTCAATGTCAACCTTGACGTTAACAACCCCAACTCCATTGCGGCCGCCATGGCTAAGATGGACTATATCATCTCATTAAATGACAAACAAGTCGTCAGCACGACCCTAAACAAGGGCTTCAATATTCCTGCTAACTCCAAAGGAAGTGTGGTTATCCCCATCACCACAGACCTGTTTCAGCTTTTCTCAGGAGAAACTGCCGATGCCATCGTAAACCTTGCCTTTAAACTGGCAGGTGCCAGCAACGACCCAGTGAACTTAGGCGTTAAAGTAAAACCTTACATTTCCATCAACAACCACCAATTGGCCTACCCTGACTACATAAACATGTCAAAAACACTGCGTTAATAATCATAAAACAACTCAACACATGGCAGAGTCGTTAGAAAAACATTTTAGCATCGATGCCGGCAACGGAAAGAAAATGGAAGGTTGTCCATACTCTGTTTTCGAAGACGGGCACGATGTACAAGAATACATCATTCCTCCTAAAGGCTATAAATTCATCGGGTTCAAATGTGTCATGCAACCTGAAAACCGCATTTACGACGGCAGGCTGATAGCACAATATGAAAAACTGCCTTTTTCTGATAGAATAATGGATTACAAGTTGCCCATTCTCATCGGCATTGCTGCAATAATCGTCATTGGTTTAATCATTTTCTTGCTCACTAGGATTCCTAATGGTAAAGACATGCAGTCTCAGCGATTGGAAAAAGCCGAAAACAGCATTATCGCCACTGACTCAATTAAAGCGGAGACACCTGTCCAAATACTATCGGAAGAAGTAACGCAACCTGCCGACGAACAAGTGCCAGAAGCCGATACTGACATAAACAAACCTGAAGAAGAACCCGTCCCTGTTCAAACCGTCACGGCCTCTTCTCAACCCAGTGAGCTCTTTAAGCAGGAATTCTGGGGACTCATTCATCAAAGAACGCTTCAAATGGATGATTATACTGACCTGTACAACAAATATAAAAGTCAAGGCGTCAGTGGCGATGAATTCGAATACCTCAGACTCACCATCCTTAAAGACTTTGCCACTTTCAAGTCATGGTATCCCAAACTCCGAAGCATTTCGGTCTCCGAATTACAGAACATCAACACCATTGAAGATTTAGTAAAAGAGATCAATAAGCATTAAAATAGCTACAATATCAATTTATATAACAACAATATGATCAACAACAATTTCATCAATCGCCATAATGGACCAACTGCATCGGATGCAGAAAAGATGCTCAAGGTCATCGGCGTTGCATCGCAAGAACAGCTTGTCGATGAAATCATCGCTCCCGAGATTCGTCTGACTAAAGACTTGAACATCGGCCGAGGCATGAACGAATATGAAGTCATCCAGCACCTTAAGGCTCTGGGTGCCAAGAACAAGCAGTTCCGCACCTACATCGGATTGGGCTATTACAACACCATCACCCCTGGCGTCATCATGCGCAACATCCTTGAGAATCCAGGCTGGTACACCTCTTACACACCTTACCAAGCTGAAATTTCACAAGGCCGTCTCGAAGCCCTCGTGAACTTCCAGACTGTCATCAGTGACCTCACCGCCCTGCCGTTGGCCAACGCCAGCTTGCTCGACGAAGGCACCGCCG
>CAMJQC010000016.1 GCA_946407975.1 uncultured Bacteroidales bacterium | reverse complement strand
TCGCGACCTCCTGCGTGACAGGCAGGCATTCTAACCAAGCTGAACTACCGGACCATCCGCTCTACAAATCTATCGTGATTTGCGGATGCAAAAGTACAACTATTATCAATACAACCAAGATTTTTTTCTTCTTTTTTTATCAATTTTTATCAAGTTTGTTGTATTCTATTGATAATCAATTGTATATAAATACAATATATATCACCATTCTGCCTTAAAAGCGCCCTCGCCCACATAGTAACAAGGAATCTGCAAAGTGTCTGCTTCGGTTTTCCACTTTTCGGCCAAATAAACGGGGACGCTCCCGTCAATGAGCAAGGTGTCAATCCGATAGACCTTAGACAAGGAAGACAGATCTGGTTTTTGACGGCTGCAAACCAAAAGATAATCCACAGGCAGATATGTCGCAAGACTGTCAGAAACGCGTGCAGGCACATCGCAAAAAGCCATAAGTTTCCCATGAAACGACATGAGATTATCCTTTTTACGGACAAAAGCGTTTTCGAAATCATCGTGAAGCCCAACAAAATCAGGGTTTTGCGATAGCATACGACTCATCCAATAGCCTTTTAGGCTATAATCGACGGCAGAGGTATCGCCCATCAACAAGCTGTCCCCTATCAACAAATGACTGTGCCCTTGGATGACGTCAACGGCAGTGTGTTTGCGAAGGCTGTACACCAGCATCTCTTGCTGCCGTTCCGCCCGATAATGCCGCGTCGTCACCGATAACGCAAAGAGCAACACCAAAGCCAAGGCTACAGGCACAAATGCCCTTCTCTCAGTGGTCACCAGCAACAGTATCGCCAGGAGCAAAGCCAATAAAACCACAAACTCCAACTTGTTGACATACAATCCATTCAAGACAGAACCCGGCAGCTGTTCAATCCAGGAGACGGCTGTATTCATCACAAACACCGCACCCCATACCAGATAACCCATCAGCATATTGAGGCCCGGTATCCACGAGACCATCAGCAATAGCATCCCAGCGATGATGACCACAAACGAAACGGGTGTCATAATCAGATTGCTCAGCCAGAAATAGACTGAGAAACGACCAAAATAATATAAAGTGAAGGGCAAGGTGGCAAACTGTGCTGCCAGTGCGACAGCGGTGATCTCCCACGCCTTGTCCAACAGCTTGTTTTTGAAATACAGCAAGCCATAAATCGGCTTCTGCAATACCACGATGCCCACCACGGCGGCATACGACAGCTGGAAGCCCATATTGAACAAAACAGCAGGGTCAAACAGCAAGAGCAAGAAGGCAGAAGCGGCTACCGAATTGATGATGGCGCCTTTGCGGTGCAACATCTCGCCAAACAACACGAAACTGATCATCAAAGAGGCACGGACTATTGAAGGAGAGAGGCCCGCTATCAAGGCATAGAACCAGATCAACGCCAATAGCAAAAAATGTTTCAGCACCTTTTGCCATCTCTTACGGTTTAGAAAACCGAGCAAAGTCGATGCCAACAGATAAATGATGCCCACATGCAGTCCAGAGACGCAGAGGATATGCATGGAGCCTGCCGCCACATATCGCTCACGCATCTCAGCAGAAAGGTCTTCGTCGTAACCCAACAATATGGCAGCGGCTACGCCGAACTCGTCACCATGCAAACCGCAACGTTGCAACGAGGCAAGCAGAATATCGCGAAAATGATAGGAAAAGGCATAAATGGGGTTCGCCTCATTCTGATGCAATTCGACCCAATCCCCGTCATTTAAATACAGCTGCCCCGTGATGCCTTTTCTAGCGAGGTAACCGCCATAATCAAACTCCTCCGGGTTAAGCGGACCTTTCGTCGCCGGAACAGGAGCAGGGAAAGCGATCACGTCACCATAACGCAGCGGAAACTCCCCTTCTGGCTTCGGAAGATAGGCCAGCACCTTCCCTGACACCGGCCGTCGCACGCCCGAGTCTTCCACCTGACAGGTAAGATCCAGTGTCACCTTATACGAATTGGTCCGTTCCGAAGGCACGTCATAGACACGGGCTACATAATAGCGGGCGTCCTCCTCTAACTGGCGATAATACTGTTTCGCGCTCCTGACATCATGGACATAGGCCGTACCGTAACCCACGAAAAGCAGCAACAGCGACATCACTACGCCGAAAACCCAACTCAAGCGGATGCTTTTCACCCATCTCGAAACGGCCAATGAAAACAACAGCAACACGAGTGACATCAACCAGACGGCAGGAAGTGGCAGACAAAAAGACAAGGACAAATAGCACCAGACACCTATGGCGAATGGAATGAAGATGCGGAGAAAAGGATATTTGCCCAAGGCAATCATAAATCAGATTCTTGGGACAAAGATAGGCAATGTTGAAAAGAAAAGCAAAAGAATCTTGCTATTGGAAAGGCCGAAGGGCGTTATAAATCACTTCGGCGGCTTTTTCAGAAGCGCCAGGTCCACCCATTCTGTCTTTCAAATCCTCATAATCCTCGAGCATCCTACGCTGACGTTTGGCGTTATGTAGGATCAAATCCAGTTCCTTCTTCACGTTTTCTTCCGTCAAATCGCCCTGGACCAGTTCCTTAACGGCTCGCCGACCCAGAATCAGATTCACTAAAGAGATGAATTTCACCTTGATGAGGGAACGTGCGATACGATACGAAATATCGCTGGCTTTATAGCACACCACTTGTGGAACGGCAAACAACGCCGTCTCTAAAGTCGCCGTGCCCGAGGCCACTAAAGCGGCACTGGAGAAGCTCAGCAAGTCATAAGTCTGGTTATCGACCAGTTGCACGTCTTTTCCCACCATCATGGGATGAAACAGCGAAGCGTCGAGCGACGGAGCCTTAGCGATGACGAACTGATACTCAGGATAATAAGGTATCATCTTCAGCATCACGCCAAGTGTCCGTTCCACTTCCTGATGACGGCTGCCTGGCAGCAAAGCAATGATTTCACGATTGGCCGCCAAGTTGTTGCGTTGCAAAAAGCTCTGACGCGACACCGCCTTGAACTTCGACAGTTCGTCCAGCAAAGGATTGCCGACATAAGTCACGTCCACGTGATATTTCTTATAGAACTCCTCTTCAAAAGGCAGGATAACCAGCATCTTATTCACCGAACGCTGAATCTTACGGACACGACGGCGTTTCCAAGCCCAGACCTGAGGCGAGATATAATACATCACCTTGATGCCATGTTCGCGGGCGAATTTGGCGATGCGCAGGTTGAATCCGGGATAATCCACCAAGACGACAGCATCTGGCTGATACGCCAAAAGGTCTTTTTTGCACTGCTTGATGTTGTTC
Source organism: uncultured Bacteroidales bacterium (assembly GCA_946407975.1). Lineage (GTDB taxonomy): Bacteria > Bacteroidota > Bacteroidia > Bacteroidales > F082 > Limimorpha. The sequence continues at coordinate 43,765 of CAMJQC010000016.1, read as the reverse complement.
ATGATTTTGCGGAGGTTTACCAGCACCTCGACAAAACCCATATAAGCCATATAGCGGTAGTGCTTCACGAGGGTTACTCCCTGACGTTTCATCAGGTCGCCGCCCCAGCCACGAAACTCCGCCCTAGGGTCTTTTTTCTTCAGTTGCTCGACCAGATTCGAGGCATGCAAGTCGCCCGAGGCTTCACCGGCTATGATATAGTATTTCATTCTTAATGCCATTCAAATAAGGAAAAACACCAACAGCATGCCCACAACAGTGACAGCCAAAACGCCACGCCCCATTTTGTCGAGGTTCCACTTCACCAGCATCATACGGAAGAGGATGATGCCTGGGATGAACGCCAGCAGCCAGGGCGCACGATGATAGGCCTCGCCCCATGAAAAAAGGCTCAGCAGAAGGTAGAACAGGCCAAAAGAAGCCGCTCCTACCAGTAATCCAATCCAAAAACTATCTTTGATGTTCATTTCTCAAACAATACAGTTTCAAATTTCCTCATCGGTTCCATCTGCTCCTTCACCGTCCAGTCGAAGCCCGTCGGGACCAACGAGACATAATTGTGTTCCAAAGCCCAGACGTCGGTGTCGTCGCCTTCATCTTCATAAACGAAGACCCCCGTAAGGTCGTAATACGGTTCGCCGTCCGCGTCGTGATGCTCGATCAGCGACTCCACCCATTTGGCCTTTGCCTGACGGCAGATCCTAAGGCCTTTGATAGGTTCCTCACAGCGTTTCGGGAAGTTGACATTCAGACAGACGCCCTTGGGCAGACCCTCTCGCAGCACCTTACGCGTGATGGCGAGTATGTAGTCATCCAGATGGTCAAAATCGGCATCCGCATCGTAGCAGTCGAGGCTATAACCAACGGCCGTGATGCCATCCATACATGCCTCTACCACGGCAGCCATGGTGCCGGAATACACCACATTGGCCGATGCATTGGAACCGTGGTTGATGCCTGAGACCACCAGATCCGGATAACGGTCCATCAGTTTCTGATAGCCGAGCTTCACACAATCGACGGGGGTGCCGGTGCAGAGGTATTCCTTGTAACCTTCCCGCTGTTCGACCAGCTTCACACGAAGCGGTTCGCGCACCGTGATGGAATGGCCTTGCGCCGACATCACCTTTTCCGTAGAGATCACAACCACGTCGCCAATCTGCATCATCAAAGAAACCAGTTTCTTGATGCCTTTGGCTGTGTGACTGTCATCATTCGTAATAAGAATCAGCGGCTTGCCTTCCATTTATCTAATAATTGCTGCAAAAATACTGATTTTTGCAATATGAACCAAAGTCAATATCGCTACAGTATAACCAATTAGCTTAATAACAAGCAGTTAGAAACCTTTCAGCGCCTGATAAAGGCGGCGCGTAGGCAGTCCCATCACATTGTAGAAAGATCCATTCAGACCCGTAATGCCCACATAACCGATCCATTCCTGTATGCCATAGGCGCCAGCCTTGTCGTAAGGCTTGAAAGTGTCAACATAATAGGCCATCTCTTCGGCATCGAGACGGGCGAAGGTGACACGCGAGGTTGCCGAAAACGACTTCATCTTCTTTACGGATCGCAAAGTCACGCCTGTGATGACATGATGCGTACGACCTGACAGCAGTTCCAGCATTCTGAGGGCATCCGCTCTGTCTTTGGGCTTGCCCAAGATTTCCTTACCGGCGATGACGACCGTATCGGAAGTGATGACAAGAAAATCCTTTGGCAGTTCCGAGATTTCAAAAGCCATAGATTTCTGCCGGCTTAGAAACAAAGCTACCTCTTCCAAAGCCATATCGGCAGGATACGACTCCACAATATCTTTGGTCTGCACTTTGAACTTCACGCCCATCCCCCTCAGCAACTCCTGACGGCGAGGCGATTTTGACGCCAGCACGATGTTATATTTCTCGAGATTCGACAACATGACTTGCTCCCTTCTTACCAAGAATATGCCTCAGCGCTCATCCACCGTCCCTGTACTTTCAGCGTCTGCTCGATGATATCGCGGACGCAGCCCTTTCCGCCACCATAGGGACTCACATAACAGCAAATCTCCTTTATCTCTGGTGCGGCATCTGCAGGACACACCGGCACGCCGACCCGTTTCATCGCCCTCATATCAGGGATGTCGTCGCCCATATAGACCACCTGATCCGGGGTCAGTCCTTTCTCCTTCATATAAGACTCCAGCCTTTCGACCTTGTTGGCCTCACCTATATAGACATCCACGGTCCCCAGCGCATTCATCCTGCTGATCATGGTCGGACAATAGGCGCCAGAAATCAAGGCGGTGTTATAACCCAACTTATTTGCCAAATGCAAAGCATAGCCATCTTTCACATTCGAGATGCGTAAAGCCTCGCCGTTGGCATCCACAAACACGGAACCGTCTGTCATAACGCCGTCAAAATCAAAGATAAAGGTGGTCACTTTGCCCAATAAGTCTTTAAAATCACTCATCGCATAGAAATTGAGATTCAAAAATAGGGATTTTTTCGCAATTACTGCATAATATGACAAAAATGCGTACCTTTGCAAGGTAAAATACACTGATTTATGAGAGTTAGACACCAGTCTGAGAATTCGGAACTGATTGCCGCAACGGCAGTCGAGGCCATGGAAGCCATTAAAGGCAAGGAAATCGTCACTTTAGACCTGCGTGAGATCAGCGGTGCTATGACGGACTATTTCGTCATCTGCCATGCTTCCTCCAAGACACAAGTCGATGCCATTGCCGACAAAATCGAAGACCTCGTTTTTGAAAAAACGAAAAACAAGCCCTACCATGTGGAAGGCCGCGAAAACACGGAATGGATTTTGATAGACTATGTCGATGTCGTCGTTCATGTCTTTTTGCAATCAACGCGCAGTTACTACAACCTTGAGGAACTTTGGGCTGATGCGGAAAGAATCATGAAAGAGTCAGAAGATTAATATATTCACTATCAGACTATTAAAATGCCAGATAACAAAGAAAAAGGCACAGAAAAAACGCCGAACTCAAATCCTAAGCCAAGCAAACCCAATAAAAAACGCGCCGGCAAAAGGTCGCTGATTTATTGGATTTATGCCATTTTGGCAATCGTATTGATTGGATTGAACTTTACAGGGCGCGACAAAGCCATTCAACAAGAAGAGATCAACCAAGGAAAACTGAAGGAACTGCTTCAAAAGGAAGAGGTGGCTAAGATAGAATTGGTCAACAAAGAAGACGCCCAGATATATCTCAACGAAAAAGGACTGGCGGAGAACTTTCCTAATGTGAAACCCAACTCAGAGGGCGCATCCCCTTCTGTAAACTACACTTATAAAATAGGTTCGCTTGACCGTTTCGAGGAGATGGTTGAGAACGCCCAGCAAGAAGTTAACAATCCTGTATATATCAGCAATGTTGAGCACAACAGTTGGGGAAGAGACATATTGCTAGGATGGATTCTCCCATTTGTCTTACTGGCCGTTTTCTGGATCGTCCTGATGCGCGGCATGGGCCGTGGCATGGGCGGTGGCGGCGGCCAAATCTTTAACATCGGCAAATCGAAAGCACAGTTATACGACAAGGACAACGTTCCTGTCAACGTGACCTTTAAGGATGTGGCAGGCTTGGAAGAGGCCAAGGTTGAGATTATGGAAATCGTCGATTTCCTGAAGAACCCTAAAAAATACACCAAACTGGGGGGCAAGATTCCGAAAGGTGTGCTTTTGGTAGGCCCTCCTGGAACTGGTAAGACCTTGTTGGCCAAGTCCGTCGCTGGCGAGGCCAACGTGCCTTTCTTCAGCATCTCGGGCTCCGACTTCGTGGAGATGTTCGTCGGCGTAGGCGCATCGCGCGTCCGCGACCTGTTCAGCAACGCCAAACAGAAGTCGCCTTGCATCATCTTCATCGACGAAATCGACGCCATCGGCCGTGCCCGTGGCAAGAACCCCATCAACGGTGGCAACGACGAGCGCGAGAGCACCTTGAACCAGTTGCTCACCGAAATGGACGGTTTCGGCACCAACTCGGGCGTCATCGTCCTCGCTGCCACCAACCGTGCCGACATTCTCGACAAGGCCTTGATGCGTGCCGGCCGTTTCGACCGACAAATCTACATCGAGCTCCCCGACCTTGTCGGCCGCAGGGAGATCTTCGAAGTCCACATGCGAGGCCTGAAACTTGGCCCCGATGTGGACAAGGAATTCCTCGCTAAACAGACACCAGGCTTTTCGGGTGCTGACATCGCCAACGTGTGCAACGAAGCCGCTCTGATGGCTGCCCGACGTGAGAAAGATCAGATTGAAAAGCAGGACTTCCTCGATGCCATCGACCGTATCATTGGCGGTCTTGAGAAAAAGAACAAGATCATCACAGCAGAAGAAAAGAAGGTCATCGCCTTCCACGAAGCCGGCCACGCTACCACCAGCTGGCTGTTGCAATATGCTCATCCTTTGGTAAAAGTCACCATCGTCCCCCGCGGCAAATCGCTCGGTGCGGCCTGGTACCTGCCTGAAGAACGTCAAATCACCACCAAGGAGCAGATGTATCACGAGATGATCGCCACCTTGGGAGGCCGTGCTGCGGAACAGGTCATCTTCGGACAAATCTCCACCGGAGCTCTCTCCGACTTAGAGAAGGTGACCAAGCAGGCCTTTGCGATGGTGACCTATTATGGTTTAGACGATGAAATCGGCAACCTAAGCTATTACGACAGCACCGGGCAGCAAGACTACAGCCTCACCAAACCCTACAGCGAAAAGACGGCCGAAGTCATCGACAGCGAAGTCAGCAAACTCGTCGAGCAAGCCTATCGTGAAGCCGTCAAGATCCTTACGGAACATCGCGAAGGACTGACGCAGCTCGCCAACAAACTCATCGAAAAAGAAGTCATCTTCGGCGAGGATCTGGAGGTCATCTTCGGCAAACGCCCATGGACAAAGGAAGACATGGAAGAAAAACCGCTTGAGGACGAAACTTCCAAGGAAACAACGGCTGAGACTGAAGTTAAGGCTGAACCCTAAAGCGAAACAACACAAACCGACAGCTAATGGCAAAACTATTCAAAAGCGAAATCACCAACAAAGAGAAGATTCTCGGTGATGTCAGAAATGCCGTCATTGAGAAGCAAGAGGCCTTGTTTCAAGACATTGACCAACGCACCGACACCTGGGTGCCCATCGAAGAAGAGATTGGAACCGCCGTTACTTTTGTCCAAAATTTCAAAAACGAAGGCGGTATCTTCGTCTATCTCGACACGGAAAACGATTTCGCCGAATGTCTGAAGCAACTTGCTCCAGAAAACGGTTGGGAACCGCTTTGGTGCACCTCTCCCATCATCCAATTGCTTTTGAAAAAATACGACATCCCGTTCACGGAAACGCCCAACCCCGACCTAATGCAGAAAAGGGCCAGCATTACAGACTGTGAATGTCTTGTCGCCCAGACCGGCAGCATCGTCCTGAGCGAGGCCATGACCCATTCACGTGAAATCTACGCTGCCACTGACGTATTACTGGTAGTTGCACACACCCATCAGATTGTAGACAACATGAAAGATGTCTTCATCAAATTGAAAGGCAAATACGATGACGACAATCCTTCACAACTTGTCGTCATCACAGGGCCCAGCCGCACTACTGACATCGAACAAATTCTCATCACCGGCGTGCATGGCGCGCGACAGGTGGCTGTGTTTCTGCTGGGATCGTAAATCCGTGAAGGATATATAAATAAAACGGGGAAGCCTTACGTTTCCCCGTTTTACTATTTTCTAAGGCAATCTTATTTCAGTTCCGAGACAATCCTTTCGATGCTTATACCTTCAGCCTCCGCCGTGTAGTTGCGTATAATACGGTGGCGCAGAATAGGCACAGCGACACGCTGCACGTCTTCTATATCGGGTGCGTATTTGCCATTCAGCAACGCATTGGCTTTAGCACCGATGATAAGATATTGCGAAGCACGAGGACCTGCGCCCCAGCTGAGATAACGGTTAGCCCATTCGTGAGCTTTCTCGGTGTTCGGGCGCGTCTTGGCCACCAGATTCACTGCATATTCATACACGTTATCGGGGACCGGAACACGGCGCACCAATTGCTGGAAATACACGATCTCCTCGGGCGATAAGACGGCCTTCACCTCCACCTCCTTGCCCACCGTGGTATTCTTCACGATGTCGATCTCTTCATCATATGACGGATAGTCGAGCATCAGGTTGAACATGAAACGGTCAAGCTGGGCTTCAGGCAACGGATAGGTGCCTTCCTGCTCGATAGGATTCTGCGTAGCCAACACGAAGAATGGCTCTTGCAACTTATAGGTCTTTCCGGAGACCGTGACACTCTTTTCCTGCATGGCTTCCAACAGGGCGGCTTGCGTCTTAGGAGGTGTACGGTTGATTTCGTCAGCAAGGATGATGTTGGCAAATACAGGGCCTTTGATAAACTTAAACTGACGTGATTCATCCAAAATCTCCGTGCCTACAATATCAGAAGGCATCAGGTCGGGCGTGAACTGGATACGGCTGAAACTCAAGCCCAGGGCCTTGCCTATGGTATTCACCAAAAGCGTCTTAGCCAGGCCAGGCACACCGACCAGAAGCACATGTCCTTGGCAAAAGATGGACAGTATCGTATCGTGGATGATATCGTCCTGTCCAACGATAATCTTGCCAATTTCCTTATTCAGTGCGTCATATTTTTCGACCAACGCTTTTGCGCCATCAATATCAGAATTGTACATATTCTGTCTTATTTCTTAGTCCATTCAAAATCAAAATCGCAATCCGCGAAGTTCTCGTCGATGCGGATATAGGCTTTACCTGCCTTGTTACGGATCCAGTCGCGTTGCACCTGCTGTTTTTTGGCATTCAACGCCCAGCTTTGTATCAGGTTGTAGTCATCCTTCAGATTCGCCTTATGCGCCTCGATCTTCTTCTTCACCATAACCAAGCGGAAGGCGTCTTTCTTGTCATTCGTGGTCATCGGGACAGGGTCGCTGACTTCACCCACTTCCAGACGGCTGATGACAAACGACAGGTTCTTAAACTCCGGATAATAGTTCTCCAGTTCCTGAAGGTCGGCTACGCTGATGCGGTTGGCGCCCGTACCTGCATTGGTGATATAGCCGCCGTTGTTCTTAGAGTCATCGTCGCTAAACTCCTTACAGGCCTCTTCGAAGGTCTTTTCACCATTGCGAATCAGCTGTGCGACGGAATCCAATTCATTTTGGGCTTTCTCAAGCGCTTCGACAGGGACCTTGGCCGTAAGCAAGATATGACGGCAATTCACCATATCGTCGCGACGTTCAATGAGCTGGATGATATGGAAGCCAAACTCGGTCTCCACCACCTCTGAGATTTCCCCATCACGGAGGTTGAACGCCACATTTTCGAAAGCCTGGGCAAATTCGCCTTTACCGACAAAGCCCAGCTCTCCGCCTTTTCTTGCAGAACCCGGGTCTTCGGAATACATGACCGCCATGGTAGCGAAGCTCTCGCCTTCCAGAATACGCTTTCTGATTTGATACAGCCTGTCCTTCACTTCCAGTTTCTCATCGATGCTGACGGGAGGGCGTTTCACAATCTGCACAATCTCATATTCAGGGCTCACCATCGGGATACTGTCGGTAGGCAGATTCGCGAAGAAACTCCTCACCTCAGAAGGGGTCACCTCTACTCCGCTCACGATGCCGTTCATCACCTGGTCTTCAATCATCCGGTCCTTCAAAAAACGGCGTAACTCGTTCTTGATTTCAGGCAATGTCTTGTTGAACATCTCCTCCATCTTTTCCTGCGAGCCGAACTGATTCATATAGTCGCCAATGCGCCGGTCCAATTCTGCTTCCACCTTATCGTCAGACACCACGATACTGTCCATCTCTGCCTGGTTCAGCATGAGCTTTTGGAAAAGCAATGTTTCCAGAATCTGGCAACGCATAGCATGAGCCGAACCCGTAGCGCCACCTTGCAGACGATACTGCACGTATTGGTTTTCGACATCGGACTGAAGGATGATGTTCTTTCCCACGACAGCCACTACCTTGTCAATCACTTGTCCTTCTTTCTGGGCGAGCGCTGGGAGTGCAAACAGGATCAACATGAAGAGTATGATATTCTTTTTCATCAAAATAAGGTATTAATTATCAACATCAGTTGCCGAACTGCCCACGTAAATCGTGAAAGCATGATCCTCGGCCGCTTTTTCATAAAGTTGCGTATTCAGCGCCTTCAGAAGTGAGTTTTTTCTTTGCATCAGGATAACGCTTTTGATATTGTCATATTCAAACTCCAAAGGCGAAACGCTTTCTTCCATCAAATAGTCATTGAAGCGCACCATATAAGTGAGCCTTTTCTTTTCGAAACTCACAAATTTGTTCTTTTTCAAATAGCTCTGGGCATTGTAGAACTCAATAGGAATCGCTTCCTGCAAGGCATCCAAACGAATCCAGGTGCTATCGTCAAGATAACATGAGACTGCATATAGAGAGGCCATAGGATCCAACACTTTGTGCGACAAAGGGCCCTTAGCACTCATCAATTTGCGGATTTCCGATTTCTGCTTGCAGTCGTTTTTCAAAACCACATAGGCGGCTTTCACCATAGTATGACGCAACTGAAAATTGGCCTTATGTTCATCATAATAAGACTTTATCTGTTCGTCCGTCACAACCGTGTCAAGGTGTTGATCCACCCATTGCGTTTCAAAAGCATAGACGGCTAAAGAGTTGCGATAGTCTTCTATCTGTTTCTTGAAATCCAAGTCTTCAGGACTCAGGTTCTTCTCTGCCTCATGAAGCAGCAGATGTCTTGTCACCCAGGAGTCAATATAGGCATTGACACGAATGATACTGTCGGACGCATCTGTGCCAACAGGGACAACATCTGCCAAATCCTTTAGATATAGCCTGTTGCCATAACACTCTGCAACGACAACATCGTTGGTGTCATTTGTCTTGCCGTTGCAGCCCGCAAATAGGAGAAACAACAAAAAACCGGATACTAGACGGATCACTCTCATTGATACAACTTCCTGACTTTATCCAAAACGCTTACGTCAATACTAACAGGATATTTTTTATGCAAGGCCTCCATCCATTTCTTCTCCAGTTCAACCTGATAATCAGACGTCACCAATCCTTTAGCCTCTTTCAACGTCTTCGGTTCGGGCTTACGCAATTCAGTAATGGCAACGAAAACAGTTTGGGAATCGACAGTCGACTTGATTTCATTTAATTCGCCAACTTTCCATTCTGTCTGATCCACATATTGGTTGTCGCCTTTCTGGTAAAGCCCCTTACGGACGTAAACAAACTTCAACGAATCCCTTTCAACCGCAGCCTTGACGCTATCCATCGGGATACCGCTATGCAAGATCTCGCGCGCCTTGGGCAAAGACTCTTCGCGCGCCACCGTTACGACAACCGCGCGGGCACGATCGCCCCACATGTAATTGTCTGCATTACGCTCGCGGAAGGCTTCTAGACCAACCGTATCGGTAACGGCCTTATTCCATACTTCCCGATCCATAAGATCGAACAGCAGAATGCCATCATAATACTCTTGTACCAAATCCCTGAACTCAGGGTATTTCTCTTCAAGGTGTGCATCAGCATAGTCCATCACCTGTTCGTTTGAGAAGAGGTCATACAGCTGATAGGCATAAGTCGCAGGCGTCACATATTTCTGCGGTTTCTGCTTGGCTTGCACATAATCAATAAAATCCGACACTTTGACTTGCTTATCTCCTATGGAGAAAAGACGGGCATTCTTCTTCACGGAAGCAGCAGGCATATAGTCACCACTCAAAATAGTACTGTCAATTGTCGCCATAAATTCTTCCAAGTTCTTGTCATTCTGCTTAAACTTGTATTCTTTGCGAATCTGGTTTAACACCATCTCTTCCGACTTTTTGGAACGCATATCCTTTTCAACACGTTCAGCGATGCCCTGTCTTTCTTTTTCAAAACCGCCCACACCGCTAACGCTTAAAAGCTTGATGATATGGAAGCCGTAATTTGTACGAACGGGTTTTGAAATTTCATTAATATCAAGTTGTTTGCAAGTTTCGATAAACTCTGGAACAATACGGTTTACAGTGAAATTGCTCAAGAGGCCTCCCCGAGAGGCTGTCCCTCGGTCATCGCTATATTGTGAAACAAGCGCATTCCAATTCTTTCCATCTTGCGCCATCAATTCCGCATAAATATTATCAGCCTTCTGCTTCATGGCATCCACATCGGCATCAGGTGCATCGGCCGGCAATTGAAGAAAAATGTGGGCGGCTTGCACTGTGCCCATAGCATCGGTCACGCTATTCACCTTAATCAGGTGGTAACCGAAATCGCTGCGAACCGGCATAGAAATCTCGCCTTCTTTAGTATTATACGCACCCGTTTCAAAAGGATACACCATGTCAAACACTGTGAAATAGCCCAAATCACCACGATTGCCTTTACGGCCAGGCATATTGACAGTAGCCTTGACATCTTTGGCAGAGGGATCCTCCGAATAGCGAACGGCAAGATCGCCGAAGTCCTCACCTTTCATAGCCCTTTTGCGAATCTCCATCGCCTTCTCATAAGCTTTCAAGGTATCCGACGGCAAGGCGTGTTTATCGCAACGAATAAGAATATGCGAAGCACGAATGTCCTTCAATTTGCGCTGATAAGCCTCTTTGATGAGTTCCTCACTAATATCTTCGCTGACAAAATAAGGCTTGGCCAACTGCTTCCGATAACCATCCAACTCCTTTTTGAACTTTGCGCTGGTGTCGAGCTTCATTTCCTTAGCCTCAAGCACCTTCATACGAAAGTTGATAAACAAGTCCAGATACTCATCAACCGATTTCTTGTCTACCACATCATTCTTGATGTTGTTCTTATAATAAACGTCAGAAAACTCCTTCACGGTGATGGGATGATCACCGATTGTCATCAGCACCTTCTTGTCAAGTTTAGATTGTGCCCCAAGGCCTAGATTAAAAGAAACGATAGCAACCAGTGCAAACGTTTTCAATAAGTTAAACTTTTTCATTATTCTTTCTATAGATACTTTTCAACTGTCATTCTTAAAACGGGCGGTAAAAATACGGAAAAACCGACAAACAACGTCCATTATTTTGAAAAACGTTGACTAACGACCTTTATTGTCTCTCTTTATGCCTTCAGTTTTCCCTCCGCCTCTATGCCATCTTCCTTCACACACAAAGCCTGAATCTCAATGGCGTCAAGCACTTGCTGGACCTGCTCTATCTGGTCGAGATGCAAGACAACACCATTGTCATTGAGCGATTCAATAAAGCCCAATTTCGGCTGGTTTTTTACCATTTGCAGCAGCCCTTTGATAACGGTTGGGACACCTATACCGCCACCATAGTCCAAATACAAATCTGTATTTGTTATCTGTTTAATCCTCAACTCAATAGTTATTGGGAATAAAAGCCTATAGGTCGCCCCAATGGTCTGACCATCGATGCAAGAAAGACGCAAACTGCCATTCTTGATTTTATCTGCCAACAAATCCTCAATTTCACGAAATGAGATGCTCGCCTTCATGCTGTCATTCTGTCAGTCAATTATATTATTGGTTGACGGTAGGTTGTGCTGAACTTGGGCCAAACCATTTGTCCAACTGTTCGTCAACCTGACGCTCGATCTCAGGTGTGATGAGATGTTGCACCCGCTTGGTAATGTAAGCGATGGAAAGAATCTCATCTGTCCAACCGAAAATAGGGTGTTTCTTGTTCGAAATCAAGTCGATGGGAAGTACCAGATAGGCCAGCACCAAACCGATACGGCGTTTCTCCTGACGAGGCGTGTTGGGGCTATTCATGACAAAATAAAGAATCAAGATAGGACGAGCCGCGACACGCCCCACCTTTTTGGCATAAGTCGCCAGATTCTCAAGTAATGGTGTGAAGTTTTGGTTCATTGTCAAGTCGCTTTTTTATCATCACGACTTCAACAAAAACCATACCGAATACAGGATCAGCTCCGCTTGCTGTAGTTCGGCGCCTCCTGGGTGATGGTCACATCGTGCGGATGACTCTCAAGGATGCCGGAGTTGGTGATGCGGATGAACTTCGCCTTCTTCAGGTCTTCGATGGTACGCGAACCCGTGTAGCCCATCCCCGAACGCAGACCTCCGACCATCTGATATACGACTTCGGAGAGCGTGCCTTTGTAGGGGACACGACCTGCGATGCCTTCGGGAACCAGTTTCTTGACGTCTTCCACACTATCCTGGAAATAGCGGTCCTTCGAACCCTGTTGCATGGCTTCGAGAGAGCCCATGCCACGGTAGGTCTTGAACTTACGGCCTTCGTAGATGATGGTGTCGCCTGGCGACTCATCCACACCTGCGAAGAGCGAACCTGCCATGATGGAAGAAGCGCCTGCAGCCAGGGCCTTCACGATGTCACCCGTATAACGGATGCCACCGTCGGCGATGATCGGCACATCAGTATCGGCAAGGGCTTTGGCGACCTCCAGGACAGCGGTCAGCTGTGGCACGCCGATACCAGCCACCACTCGCGTCGTGCAGATGGAGCCTGGGCCTATGCCTACTTTCACAGCGTCAGCGCCGGCCTCGACCAACACACGGGCCGCTTCGCCTGTAGCAATGTTACCAGCCACAATATCGATATCGGGATAATTCTGCTTCAAGGTACGAACCATGTCAATAACGCCTTGCGAATGACCGTGAGCCGTATCAACGACTAAAGCGTCAACGCCAGCGTCAACCAAAGCAGCAGCACGTTCCAATGTGTTGGCAGCAATACCTACAGCAGCAGCCACACGAAGTCTTCCCCGTCCATCTTTGCAAGCATTTGGACGTGCTTTCACCTTGATAATATCTTTGTAAGTGATCAAGCCAATCAAATGGTTGCCATCGTCGACAACAGGCAGTTTTTCAATCTTGTATTGTTGCAAGATATCGGCCGCTTTTTCGAAAGAGACCTCTTTGGTCGTGACGAGATTGTCCTTCGTCATCACCTCGGCAATCGGCCTCTCCAGACCACGTTCAAAACGAAGGTCACGGTTGGTGACGATGCCGACCAGCACATTGTTGCTATCGACGACCGGGATGCCACCGATATGATACTCCAGCATCAGGTCGAGGGCGTCTTTTACCGTCGAATCGACGTGGATCGTCACCGGGTCAGTAATCATGCCGTTTTCGGCACGTTTCACCTTGCGGACCTCGGCAGCCTCCTTGCCGATGCTCATGTTCTTGTGCAGCACACCTATGCCTCCTTCCTGGGCGATGGCAATAGCCATACGCGATTCCGTGACGGTATCCATACCGGCAGAAACCACGGGGATATTCAGGTCGATATGGCGCGAAAACCTGGTTTTCAGACTCGTTTCGCGAGGAAGCACATTACTATAGGAAGGCACCAAAAGGACATCGTCGTAGGTAAGGCCTTCACCAACAAATTTATCGTTATCGAGTGACATGGTTGTGGAGATTTTAATTTGCAAAGATAAGAACTTTATCAGAAAGTCCGACAGTCGTCTTGAAAAAAACTATGAGCAGCAATCATGACCGGCGGGCTCGCTAGACCGCTGCGACAACGGTTCAACGAAGTGCATCCCACACCTAAGGTGATTCCAAATGCCTTAAAAGCATTAATAAAAACGCCGTAAAAGCTCCATCCGGCAATAGACCATTGGCAAGCGTAAGGAAACCTCCATGAAACAATTCGTACCGGCATATAAGCAGCATCAAGGTTCGTTTATTCATAAGATTTGTAAGCGTAAAGGCAGCCAAAGCTTTTTAATCCGTTGAAAGATTTTCACTAACACCCTTTTTATTACATATTTATTTTTTTTACTTTTGCCTATGAAAACAATCCAATCAAGTTAATTTCAAACAAATAACATTAAATCAACTAAAATTAAATCACGATGAAAAAAACTGTTTTAATGATGGCTGCCCTAATGATGGGCGCTATGGCCTTCGCACAAAATGCCGAGAAGGAAGCCGTCGACCAGTATGGCAACACAGTGAGCGTCAAGCCTGTTAACGCTTCAAGCCGCGACGGCATCTTGGTGCTTGAATCCAAAGACAAAGACTACAAACTTTGGTTTGACTCCAGAGTCCAAGTCGATTTCGGCGCTTACTTCGGACAACAGGAGTGGGCTGACCCGATCGGCAATGGTGCCAGCATCCGCCGTGCCCGTTTCGCCGTGAAGACCCAAATCACCCCTGATTGGTACGGTGAAGTGGACATGGAACTGGCAAATGGCTCTTTTGAACTGAAAGACGCTATTGTCCGCTACAACGGACTAAAGAACTGGCAGTTCAGCGTTGGTAGCCAGAAGCCCGATTTCTCGCTCTCGCGCAACACTTCGTCACGTTACCTCGAGTTCATGGAACGCCCGATGATTGTCAGCGCTTTGGCTCCCAGTCGTCACCTCGGTGTCTTCGCCAAGTATAGCAACAAGTATTTCTTCGGTAGTGCCAGCGTGCTGTTCCAAGAGATCGAAGGTCAGGAGACCCGCGATTTTGTGGAGACGCAGAACAAGGACTACGGCATGGATGAAGGTCTCTCCTATCTGGCCAAAGTCGTGGTACGTCCCGTCAACGAAGCCGACTACGGCATTCACATCGGCGGTGCTTTTATGTATGACACACCTAAGACCTCCGACGAAGGCGGCATCAACGGCGTCACGCGTTACAGCTGCCGCAACGCCACGAACATCAGCCGTAAGAAATATGTCGACACTGACGACATCCGCAACACCGACCACAACCTCCTCGCCACCGCTGAAATCGCCGGTCACGTTGGAGGCCTCCGCATCGAAAGCGCTTGGCTGTCAGACTGGACTTATCTGAAACCTGAAGCCAACCTCGAAAAACCCTATCAGTTTTCCGGCTGGTATGTCGAAGGCGGCTACCTCCTCTGTGGCGGTAAGCAGAGCTACGACTCCGACGGTGCCAAATTCAACCGTATTCGCAACGGCCGCAGCTGGGGTGACATCGAGCTTGCCCTCAAATATGAATACATCGACATGAACGATTACGAAGGCCGTGCCGCACAAGCCATCTATGGTGGTTCTGCCGAACTCTATGGCGCAGCTCTCAACTTCTACTTCAGCAAGAACGTCAAATTCGCCTTGAACTATCAATACGTCAACAACGACCGTTATGCTAACGGCAAAGGCAAGCTTTATGTCGGTCTCGATGCCGATGGCAACCCGACTAAGGACTTCACCAAAGTCGTTGCCGCCGATGGCCTCGCTGGTGTGAACTACCACATGTTGCTCGCCCGTTTCCAGGTCGCTTTCTAATCAATCAAATTGTTTAACCCTTTTTAAAATTGAGAATATATGAAAAAGATAATGTTTGTGGCATTAGCCCTTCTGGTGGGCCTCGTTTCATGCGTCAAGGATAAACAATATGCTGGCATCACCATTTCTAATGTAAGCTACACACCTACCGCTGTCCAAGAAACGGATGACGTCACCGTGTCAGCCACCATCACCAGCTTCAAGGAAACCACTCCAATACTGGCTTACGTCATCAACGATAATACAACTGAAGTCGCCATGACTTCAGGCGGTGAAAAGAACGTTTTCGTAGGCGTCATCCCCGCCCAACCGGATGGAACGGTGGTGTCATTCTACGTCAAAGCTTATAACGACGAATTCGAAGCCGTCTCTCCTGCCATGGAATATGAAGTCGGGGCCGTCGCTATCGACTATAGTGTGCTCCGTCTGAACGAGCTGAACGGCAACGACAAATTCATTGAACTCTACAACGCTGGCAACGAAGCCCTCAACCTCAACGGCGTTTACATTGAGAAAGACGGTACCCAAAACTGGGCTGCTGACAACACCGTGAGCATCGAAGCCGGCGGTTATGTATTGCTCTACAGCGTCGACGTGCAGCCTGACCATCCCGAACACCCTGCAACTTTGATCTTCAACAGTGGTCTATCCGCCAAGAAGAACGTCCGTATCCAACTCTTTACGCCTGCTGGTGTCTCTATCGACGACTTCAATTTGACCAATATTGACCTGAATGGTGAAGCTTATGGCTCGGTCCAGGCTCCTGCTTCTTACAGCCGCAATGCCGATGGCACATGGTATTATTCTGACGCCACCCCTGGTGCTGCCAACGTGGATGGTGTGAACCCCGTTCTCGGTCTTGAAGGCGGCGACACCCCAACGCCTCCTACGCCTGACTACAACAACATCGTCCTCAACGAACTCAATGGCGACACCAAGTTCATTGAGATCCACAACATGGGCGATCTCGATCTGAGCCTTGAAGGCATGTACATCACCAAAGACGGTGTGGAAGATGATATCAAGTGGACTGGCGACGCCACCATGGTGGTTCCTGCTCACGGTTATCTCGTGCTTTACAGCATCGATACCGAAGCTGACCATCCAGACTTAACGCCTGCCTACTTCTTCAACTGCGGTCTCTCCGCTAAGAAGACTGTCCGTTTTGCCCTTTACATGGCCGACGGTTCCGTCAGAGACGTCTTTGAAAGAGGCAACACCGGCGAATGGGGACAGACCATCTCCAACGTGGCTCCTCAATCCTACGCCCGCACTCCTGACGGCGGCGACTGGAAACTGGCCGATCCTACCCCAGGCGAAGCCAACCCAGCTACCGGCGAAGACATTCCTCAAGAATAATAAAAGTGTAATTTGCTAAAAGCCATTGGCCGTCTCGTTCAAACGAAACGGTCAATGGCTAATAGCTTGTTAATATCATAAAAAATGGCAAAAGAAGAAATGAAAATCGGCGAAGAATCAAAGCCGAGATTTGAATTCCGTTCATTCGGACAATGCTTCTGTGAGGCTCATAAACGCATGGCGCGTCTCTCCGCCCCCGTACCGGAAAAAGTGTGGGAGCGCCTCAGCGACGAGATCTATATCATCTCCCGCAAGAACGACATCAACAACACGAAGATCCGTAACGGCAAGATGGACATCAAGACCTACGTCCAGACCGTTGACGGACTTGAGCAATGGAACCCTCTCATGAAGGGAGAATTCCCCATCTCAAGAGAAGTGCTTGAGAAAGAAGTGTTCCCCGCTTTCATGGTTGAGATGCCGAAACTCACCAAGGACACCTATACCTACGATGAATTCATCACCATGGTGAAAGCCAACCCGGATCTGGCCGCCGTCCGCGTCCACAAACGTCGTTTTGGCTACATGGTCAACGATACCATCTGTGAATATGGTGAGGTGCTCATCAATGGTGCTAAGATCGTCACCATCAACTCCGAGTCGACAGAGATTGAAGACATTAAGAAGACCATCAAAGATGTGGGACTCGAAGGTGTCGAAAACATCAACTATTTACAGGCTATCAAGCGCGTCATCGGCATGTCCGACAAACCGCTCGCAAATGAATAAGCACTATGGCACAGGAAATTGAAAAAAAGTTTTTGGTAAAGGGTGACTTCAAGTCGGAGGCTTTCAAGGCCACGCGCATCACCCAAGGCTATCTCTCGAGCGTCCCTGAGCGCACCGTCCGCGTGAGAGTGAAGGGCGACAAAGGTTTCATCACAATCAAAGGCATAGGCAACGCTTCTGGCGCTGCCCGCTTCGAATGGGAAAAGGAAATCCCCGTCGACGAGGTACAGTCACTGCTTGAGATCTGTGAACCTGGTGTCATCGATAAGACCCGCTATCTCGTCAAGAACACCGATGGCAAGCACACCTGGGAAGTAGACGAGTTCTATGGCGACAACGACGGCCTCACCGTCGCTGAAGTGGAGCTCACCGACGAGAACGAGCCCTTTGACAAGCCCTCATGGCTCGGCGAAGAGGTTACCGGTGACCCGAAATACTTCAACTCCATGTTAATGAAGAACCCTTATAAAAACTGGAAATAATGGCTGAAGACACGAAGACAATGGCTCAAGAGGTGCAAGCCTATGATCCGTTAGACATGAACAACTATAGGATTGAAAAACTCCCGAAGATGGAGAAATCCGGCTTTGAGAAATGGATGGCCCGTTTGGGCATCCCCTTAGCCGTCATCGCCTTCGTGGTCATCTACTGGTTCTCCAGCATAGGATTCATCGAAAACATCACCGAATCGAGTGTCACTGACAAAGCACTAAAAAGGCTCAACGAGATCGGTCTCCCCGATTTCATCCGCAGCAACTACGCCATGCTCGCCATCTTCGTGGCAGCGCTCATTTTGTGGATGACGGAGGCCATTCCCAATTACCTGACCTCATTGCTTGTAACGCTGGGCGTCGTGTTGTGCGGAGTCACCTCCCAAAAGGAAGCCTTCGCACAACTCGGCCACCCTGTTATGTGGCTCAACATCTTGAGTTTTATCCTCGCCAGCATGCTGGTGAAGACCAAGTTCGCCAAACGGTTGGCGCTTGCCTTTGTACTCAAGTTCGGCAAGTCTGCCAAGGGGGTGCTCTGGAGTTTCCTCCTCATCAACTTGGTGCTCAGCATGTTCATCTCCGCCACCACCGTCAAGGCAGCCATTCTGTTGCCCATCATGATGACGGTATGCGCCATTTATGGAGCGTACAACGGCAACCGTAACAACTTCGCCCGTAACCTCGTCATTCAAGAACTTTTCCAGGTGAACATCGGCGCTAACGCCTTCTACACGGGCTCTGGAGCCCATCTGCTGGCCATCTCCCTGATCTTCGGCGCCACGACTTCAGCCTTCGGTTATAGCGACTGGCTCATCAGCTGCGGTCCTATGAGCTTGCTGATCCTCGTCATCGGTTTGTTGCTCAGCATGTATGTCTTCTTCCCCATGAAGAAAGAAGAGCAGAGACCGCAAATCGAAGGCGGCATGGAACGCCTCAGAGAGGAACTTAATGCCATGGGCAAGATGACGAAAGAAGAATGGAAAGCCGTAGCAATCTTCGGTGCCGTGCTGCTTCTATGGTGCACCGACAGTCTTCATGGCATCGACGCCACCACGGTGGCCCTCATCGGTGCCGTCATCGCCTTGATGCCTGGCATCGGCGTCGTGAAATGGAACGATGTCGATATTCCCTGGCACCTGATGATCTTCAGCTGTGGTGCTTACGTGCTCGGCACAGGACTTAACGCCACAGGACTGCCCGGTACCATGGTCAACGCCCTGTTCGACTCACTAGGCATCGGAGCCAACACCCCATTCTGGGTGCTCTATGTCATCCTGACATTCTTCATGATGTACTCTGGCCTTGTGTTCCAGAGCAAGACCATCCGTACCATGATTTTTGTACCCATCGCCCTTGGCGTAGAACAGCGTTTTGGCTTCCCGGCAGCGAGCCTGGCATTACCGGTGGCCATGCTTATCGAGCATTGTTACGTTCTACCTTTCAACAGCAAGCCAGCGGCATTACTTTACACCACCAACCAGTACAGCATGACCGACGCATTCAAATTCGGCATCACCTTGATGACCATTTCGTGGGTTATCATCCTCGTTTGGGGCGAGACTGTACTCAAATGGCTGGGTATCACTCCAGGACTGTTTCTCTGACAGTAAAAATCAGATTATGATTTACAAAAAGTGCAAACGACCTTGTTTGCACTTTTTTAATGCCTAGAACCGACCACTATCTTCCTATTCAGTTCTACACCATCCTCATCGACACAACGGAGTCGATACGTACCTGCTTCCACATCGATAGGCATCTGATGGTTGAGACGGGTCTGGCCGATGAACCGATCATTGAGTGACCAGTAGACTGTTTTCTGAGGATTACGATGAGCGATTTCAAAGATGACCTGTTGACGATCACCACGGATACCCACAGGAATGGTAACTTTGGCATCCGACCTTGGATAGACGAAAGCCATCACCTCGTCAGGACTGACATTACCACAACCAGGATAAAATGCAGGCAGCGGCCTATAAAGCGGAGCATGCTTCTTATAAAACCACTCCATGACAGGAGGCAAGACATAATAGACCTCATAGTTTTTCTGATTCACAGGATAGCATTCGGGCACAACTTGAAACTGAAGCGTTGAATCGAGAAATATCTTCTTGTGATAGGGGCAAACACCCGTCATGTTCTCTACATTCGGTATCCGAATGGTCTTCGACGAGGGGCAGTACTCTGATTTGGGATAGCCTGATTCAGTACAGACCTCCACATCAATGCCTTGAGCAGTAGTGGAAGGATAGGTATAATTGCCTTGCATTTTGTCTACCACATCAAACATCAAAGGCGCTGCCGCAGAAACGCCTGTCAAACCCGGGCGACCTTCTCCATTGGAGTTACCCACCCATACACCAACCACGTAACGGTCGGTGAGACCAATAGACCACGCATCGCGAAAGCCAAAACTGGTTCCTGTCTTCCATGCCACCTGCTTCGAGGAGGAAAAACCGCCCCATCCTATTTGGCTGGAGGGCCGTGACAACCCTAACATCGCATTGAAAGTCTCTGCCACCGCCTCTGCTGAAAAAGGAGCTTCTTTTATTCCTTTCAAACCGTCAAAATCCTCATTTACCGCCTCTGCAAGCTTCCTGCCCATCATAGCATAAGCATTAACCAAATCGAACAATGAGGCTTCAGCACCTCCGACAACGAGTGAGAGACCATAGTGGTGCGCATCGAAAACGATACCTGACAGCTGCAAGTTTCTCAACAATGAATGAAAACGAGGCTGACCATATTCCCGCAACAGATGCACAAAAGGAGCATTCAACGAATTCTGTAAGGCCCGACGTGCCGTCACCGCTCCCCAGTACTCGCCAGAATAATTACGAGGCGTAAAACCTGACAGGTTCATCGGTATATCGGGTAACACCATCTCTGTAGTAAGTCTACCGTCGTCGAGCATAGCTGCAAAAAGGAAGGGCTTCAGGATACTGCCCGTAGAACGCTGCGCCTGTATCATATCCACCATAGCGGCATCAGTAGCATCAACATTATTGCCCACGTATGCCAGCACTTCATTCGTCAAATAATCCAAAACATAGACTGCGGCATTCTCCACCTGGTTATTGGCATTGGCGGCATGATGGCGCTTCATGATGTCTATAACGGATTGCTGCAGTTTATAATCTATGGAGGACGCGACAAGACTGCCTTTATGGACTTTCTCTTCCTCAAGCAGGTAATGATAAGCCAACATCGGCATCTCAAAGGGACGTTCCGGCAGCGACTCCATCTGAGCGAGCTCAGCATCCTCTTCTGTCAGGCGAGGCAAATGGTACCGATGTGGCAGATGTGCTCGAGAGTTTGGCATGGCATGCAACAGACGGTCTCTTTTCTGTTTCAGCTGCTCTCTGCTTCGACCGGGATGTATCAAGGCTGGAGAATTAGGCAACACGGCCAAGGTGGCCGCTTCACCCCAACTCAAGGCTTCGGGTGTCGTATGGAAATAACGCCACGCCGCTGCATCCAAACCGACGACATTCCCTCCAAAAGGCGCATGAGCCGCGTAAAGGTCCAGGATCTCCTTTTTGGAATATCGCAGTTCCATCCGCATCGCCAGTACCACTTCGACAAATTTCTCCCAATAGGTGCGCGGACGGTTACCTCTGGCCATACGCACCACCTGCATTGTGATGGTACTACCTCCGCGTACCACTTCGCCCGCTTTCACGTTCTGGGAAAAAGCCTGAAAAAAAGCAACGGGATTAAAGCCCCAATGACGAAAAAACTGTTGATCCTCGTACTCTAGAAGACAGCTGACATATTTATCAGAATAGGTATTGGTCGAAGGGAAACGCCATTGACCGTCATCGGCGATACGTGCTCCGAGCAGCTCTCCGCCTTTAGCCGTCAAGACGGTAGAATAGCTGTCGGAAAAACGAGGAACGGGAATACACAAGAAAAGCAAAAACAAAGCAAAAAGTACAGCGATGGCAATACTAACCCGCTTGTTCCTCATTAAGAGTGACTTGAGCCTTGCTCCCATCACAAAACCTTTTTGCTATGTCGTTGCTTTCAAGTGGTTTTGGGAGCGTAGGTGCTCCCAAAACCACAGAAACCTGCTTATTTCACTACGGTTCCACGGGCAGGAACGACATAGTAGATTTCGTTGTTGTACATGTCCTCGCAACGGACTGCCGGTATCATGTAGTTGCCTTCGAAGGTGGCATTTACCTTCAGGTTGAAGGTCTGCTTCGTCTGAGGCATGAGGTCAAAATAAAAGTATGCACGGTCATCGCGGATGTCGACGTGCTTGGCACCTTGGAAGGCGTCGGTGCCGCTCACACGGTCGTTGACGATCTCCCAGCCTGCCGGCAGATAATAGGACAGTGCAAGTTCCGTCACGCTGTAAGCGCTCGGGTTCTCCACTGTCATCTGCACGTTGAGGTCAGTGCCCTGAGCCAGGGTGCTCGGGTCGACTGGCAAGCCATTCTTGTCGAAGTAACGCACCCTCATGTTGATGAAGTTGCCTGCCTCTTCGGTCTCATATTCCGCCACGGCGGTCTTAGTGAACACTTTGGCCACCACTTTCTGGTCGCTGTTGTTCTTAATCTCCACTTTGTTGCCACCAATAGCGGGGACGAAGTCGAAGCCCACCATGCTCATGTTGCTGTTCAGGTTATGCGGTTCACCGTTTACAGTGACATTAGCTGCGATGTCGGCTCCTTTCAGCTTGTTGATCTCAGCATAACGGCCTAAGGTAAAGAGCGCTAATGCCGTAGACTGCGTGTCAAGCCAACGGTCACTATTCAGGACACCGCAAATCTGGTTGATATGATCCTTCACCTGCTCTTTATCCACTCCGCAAAGCATCTCAGCGTAGGTGACAAAAGCAAGGTCGCGGGTCTGAGAACCAAGGGTAGCCTTGTAATCCGACAAGGCCTTTCCTTCTTCTACGACTGGCAGCAATGACTTGGCGATGCTGGTCTTACCTGTCTGGGCAAAAGCCGCAGCCGCCAGTGCCTTGGTCAGCGGATACTGCATGTCAATCTCCTTGAAACGGTTCAGAGCGCCCATCTCGGGAGCATCGGCCAATGCCAAAACGAACAGACGGTATGCCTGGATGGTTTCGCCTGCCTTAAAGTCAGGATTGTTGCGCCATTGTTTGGCTCTGTTTGCCTGGTATTCTCTCAGACCATCAATGAAATACGACGGCACGGCAAACCCTTGTTTCTGCGCCTCCACCAGGAAATGCAAGGCATAGACTTCTGTCCAAGGATCGGAGTAATTGCCACCCTTCCAGTTCGTCATCGAATTGTCTGACTTACGGTAGGCCTGCAAGTCGCTGATGACGGATGCAATATCGTTTCCTAACTTAGCTTGAGCTTCATCGGTCAGCTGCATGAAATAATTGAGATAGAGCTTCGGGAAGGCCTTGGAGGTAACCTGTTCAAGACATCCATGGGGATAGGCATCCAAGTAATCGAGATGTCCGAAGAGGTCAACGGGGACCAGTGAGCCCACCGACACATTACCGCTCTGAGTGCCTTTCATGCCAGCCAGATCAAAAGGCAAAGTGACTGTCTGGTTACCTTCGACTTCTTTCGTAAAGACCTGACGTTTTTCCGCATAAGGCATACGGACAGGCATTTCGGTCTTGC
Organism: uncultured Bacteroidales bacterium; assembly: GCA_946407975.1. GTDB lineage: Bacteria > Bacteroidota > Bacteroidia > Bacteroidales > F082 > Limimorpha. Next base: position 20,306 of record CAMJQC010000016.1, on the reverse strand, counting down.
TCTCGGCAGAATATCCTCCGCCAGACACCGTCACTTTCATCGTAGCGAGGCCTAATGTCTCAGGTACCTTTACCAACATCTCCACCATGCCTTCGCCGTTTTGATCTATGTGAACCGTAGCAGGTGTGTTGGCGAGGGAGATGAGGTTCTTGTTGTCCACCTTGACTTCAAGGTCCTTGCCCTTGTTGACAGGTGACAGCACTTGCACCTTCAGTTTGAGCTCATCGCCAGGTGCCACAACGCGAGGTGCGGCCGCATACAAAGTTATCGGGTCGACGACCTTCATCTGTTTTTCACCTTGACCGAAGGATTTCTCACCGCTCTTCGCCACCACCATAAAGCGTAGTGCTCCTGAACATTGAGGAACCACAAATTCGTGGCTGTTGGTGCCACCTGCCTTCAGCTCGAAAGGTCCTAACGTAACGGCATAGGCCTTAAAGCGGTTGTCGAGGGCAATCTCCTGGTTGATGATGCCGTCACCGCCAATGGCATAGACCGAGCCGAAATCACCACTGAACGCGTCAATGACATAATCATAATTGTCCCAGGTGCGGACACCAAGCGCCTGTTTGCTGTTGAAATAACGGTATGGGTCAGGCGTCGAGAAACCTGTCAGACCCAATATGCCTTCATCTACAACGGCCAAAGTATAGGTCATCGACTTGCCTTTCTCTTCCTTTACCTTCACCTCAATCTTCTTATTTGTATTCGACGACTCTGGTACTTCCACTACGGGTTTCAGCTCTAGTTCTTTGTTTTCAATCTTGACCGGCACCACGCCATACATACGGATAGGCATATCGTTGTCGGCATCATGTGCTTGAAGCAATGATACATACACATAGACATTAGGTATCATTTCCTCCGTAGCCTTAAACTCCACCTTACCTTCCGTTCCGAGATTGTCGAGATAATAACTGGCTATCACCTTGTTGCTGGCTTCCACCGTTACCATCGCTTTTGCCTTAGAATTAGCGGGGAAAGTCACGACAACCTTATCGCCCACGTTGTAAGACTCGGCAGAAGCGAGCATGGCGAGCTGCACCGGAGCTCCAGAGCCATAACTGGCGTGGATTTGGGATGAGCCCCAGTCGAAACTGATGACTTTTGCAAAACGATTGTCATTCTGTTTGTCATCAATCACGAGGAGGTAGTTGCCCCAACGTTCATCAGGAATATTGAAAGTGAGTGACGTCTTGCCTGTACACGTAATCTTGCCGTTTTCATAAGGCGCACGATAAGTGCCGTTGGCATAACGAAGCAGGCTATATTCATCTTCACTCGACCACCACCAGTAAGAATCCAATTTGTAAAGCGCGTACTCCAAGGCTGTAGCCGTCGTGCTCAAAGAGCCGTTTTCCTTGACCACTGCCACGTTGAATTTCCAATCCTTGCCGGTATCGTAGAAACTGCCATATTTCGACTGCGTCTCTGGCAACTCTACACCGACATAACTTGCACATGGCGAGACCACCGCCTTGGTGGATATGATGCTGAAATCGCCCGTAGGTTCAAACACCTTCGTCGTAAGAACCGCATCCAGCATTTCGCTAGACTTGAGGCCTTTCAAGGGGGCAAAACCTACCGTAGCTATGCCTTCTCCATTCAGCGGACCGCTGAAAATCGACATTTCTTCTTGATAGAAACTACCCGTCTCGTTCACGAACGTATACTCTGGGAAATTCTTAAACCGGGTCACGCCTTCCCTGAGCTTGACATCTACTTCGGCTTTCAAACCGGAAGCCTTAAGACCATTCAGCCACTTCGCGTGCAGGTTGACGCCCTTCGTCGAATTAGTGCTGATCACTTCTGGCAAATCGAAACCGATTTCAAGACGATTTGGCTTCACTGTCTCCACGCGTAACATTTTGGTAATAATACTTGACCCCACTTTGAAATTGGCCTTCCACAATCCAGTCTCGTCTGAAGGTTTTGTCGGGATAGTAAAGCAATAAATGCCACCCACAGGATTCGTATTGACTTTTTTGGCATAAAGCCTTGATGTAGCATCAAACACTTCCAACACAACAGGATAATTGTCCGGAATCTGATCATCATAGTCGCTTAACATCAAATTCAGCTGCAACTCATCACCTGGACGCCATACACCACGGTTCGTATAGGCAAAGCCAAAAACATCTTTCTCAACGGTCTCACCATCTACATTAAACTTACTGTATGACAATGCGTTACCATTGTTTGTCTTGATTACCGACCGGTTGTTCCTACTATCTGTTGCCACTACGAAGGCCGGGCGACGTGCACAGTTCAACACGGCATGACCATCGCTATCGGCCGTGGCCGTGGCCAACTCCTGACGCTGGAAATCGAAAGCTGAAACTTTTGCACCGCTAGCTGGTATTGCATCTGAGATCTGATAGACAAACACATCCACAATGTCTTCACGGCCCATCTTGGCAGTCAATGCCAAATCAGAGATTAAGATATTCTTTCGCACCTCAACATCATTATAATAGGAGAATCCATGAGGATCATTCCAATCATAGTCTTCATCATAACGGTATTTCTTGTAGTCATATCTTTGGCCGTCCCAATATTGCTTTTCAAGTTCTTCGTCTTCTGCGACTGCAGCCTTGGCCTCTTCGGTGGCAAAAGCATAGTCGCCAGGACCAAAATTGAGGCTCAATTGATAGAATGCTCCTGGCTCAACCTTGACATATTGAGACAAGTCTATCGGGAAAGTCTTCCAACGGGTCGGCACAGGATTATCCAACTCCAATCTGATTTTTTTCTCCAGACGGCCCACCTTACGGATGCCATAGGTGTCGTCCATATCATTATCTTGCAAGAATGACAACACATTGTCATCATATATGCGTACGATACGCAACGTCACAGAATTCAGATTAACGGCATCAAAATAAACCTTAGCACCGGCATCATCTGGGATGATGTTACCCGCATTCGTCCAACGCACTTTCGGGAGGTCGTCCGTCAATTCAAACTCATACGAATTACCTTCCTGAAGAACGCGTCCAGTTTCATCATTCAAGCCTCCTTCAACCGTCAGTTTCATGGATTCAAGCTGATAATAGCTCATGTTACTCTTATCAAAGAAGAAATCGACACGGTTACCTTCAATATTGGTACGGTAACCAATACGGGGTTCAAACGTAAAAAATCCATCCAGATTCTGATTCTCTTTGAGGTTTTGAGAAAAATATAGTGAAGCAGAACCATCGGTTTTGTTTACATCAAACAGCACAGGAGCAAAATAATCCTGTGCATATATGGGAAGGGCTTTCTTAAGTGCCGTATTGCAGCCAATAGGTTTTCCATCCATAGCAAGCGTGATGTCGTAAGGCTTGTTCTTCCTTTCCAAACCTTTGATTTCAAAGATATAATCGCTCACCCCTGAAGAGGCTGCTGTAAGACCATACTGTTTGACTAAAGCATTATCGAAGACCGAAAGCGCCTGCTCCACATCAATAGGATTAGAAAAGGCAACCTTAAATCTATAACCCATTTTCTGATCATCGTCGAAAAACGGGATTACCTCTACGAGACTGAAATTCTGTTTACGAGGGGCAAAACAAAACTGGACGTTCATACCGGAGGGGACATCACAGAAAGCGGAGATGTCAAATACACCCATATACTGTCGTCCATCCTCTAGTTTATCATATTGATAACCGATGGTATTCTCATCTACCCAAAACGGCTTCCCTTTTAGGGCAGGTTGGAAAGAAAAAATCTTAGTCGGCAACGGATCACCGTATTTCAGTTTCAGATCCACGCCGTCTTTGAAACGCACCGTCACAGGATCTCCCGGTACAATAGCGCCCGAAGTATAGCTGTCGAGTAAAGGCAAAAGCGCATCCGGCAATGGAGCGATCTGCTCAACAATAGCATTTGACCTTCCCCTCCCCTTTTGACAAGACGAAAGGAATCCAACCATCACAAGCGAAACCAGCGTTACGATGGCAATACTGAGAAAAAAGTGTTTTTTACGCATATGAATTGTTTTTTTATTTAGAATAATCGACACGATTAAAACACGTTGAAGTGCACATAAAAGTCAAGATGCAAATATATAGCAAAAGGCGCACAAACGCACGCCTTTTTTTGATGATTTTTTTATTATAAAAAACAAATACTTCAGCTCTTATGCGTCAATATTTGCATAAGTTGCATTTTGCTCGATGAACTCGCGACGCGGAGCCACCTCGTCACCCATTAACATGGAGAAAATATGGTCAGCCTCCATGGCATTTTCGATAGTGACCTGACGGAGCGTCCTATGGGCAGGATCCATAGTAGTCTCCCAGAGTTGCTCCGGATTCATTTCACCCAAACCTTTGTAACGCTGCACGTCATAACCGCTTACTGTACCGTTCTTAGTCAGCTCGGCCATGCTGGCAAAGCGCTCTTCATCGGTCCAGCAGTAACGAATCGGTTTCGTGCCACGCTTGATCAAATAAAGCGGTGGCGTGGCGCAATAAACATATCCATTCTCGATTAACTCGCGCATATAGCGGAAGAAGAAGGTCAGAATCAGAGTCGTGATATGGCTTCCGTCAACATCAGCATCGGTCATGATGATGATCTTATGGTAACGCAACTTCTCAAGGTTAAGTGCTTTGCTGTCCTCTTCCGTGCCGATGGTCACGCCAAGAGCCGTATAGATGTTCTTGATTTCCTCACTGTCGAACACACGGTGCTGCATAGCTTTCTCCACGTTCAGGATCTTACCGCGCAATGGCAGGATAGCTTGGAAATTACGGTCACGGCCTTGCTTGGCGGAACCGCCTGCGGAGTCACCCTCAACGAGGTAAAGCTCGGTGACTGCAGGATCACGTTCGGAGCAGTCGGCCAGTTTGCCAGGAAGGCTGAAGCCGGAAAGGGCGCCTTTACGCTGCACCATTTCACGGGCCTTACGGGCGGCCTGTCGGGCCTGAGCGGCCAGCACGACCTTATCAAAGATCGTCTTTGCTTCTTTCGGATGTTCTTCCAGATAGTTGGTCAGATGCTCACCCACGATGGAGTTGACAATACCCATAACCTCGTCATTACCGAGTTTGGTCTTGGTCTGGCCTTCAAACTGTGGTTCCGGCACTTTGACAGAAATGACTGCGGTAAGGCCTTCACGAAAATCATCAGGCGAGATCTTCACCTTCGACTTTTCAAGCAGCCCCGACTTCTCGACGTAGGCATTGAACGAACGCGTCAAACCGGAACGGAAGCCTTGCAGGTGCGTACCGCCTTCAATGGTGTTAATATTGTTAACATATGAATGAAGATTCTCGGAGTATTCCTCATTGTATTCCAATGCAATCTCAACAGGCACATTGTTCTTCTCACCAACGATGGAAATCGGTTCTGGGATAAGTTTCACACGATTGGCATCCAAATAAGCGATAAAGTCAATCAGGCCGTTTTCAGAATAGAAGGTGTCCGACTTATAAGTGCCGTCTTCCTGTTTCTGACGCTCATCAGTAAGAATAATGGTGATACCATGGTTTAGGTAAGCCAACTCTCGCATTCTGTTGGCCAATGTGTCATAATCGTATTCCGTAGTTTGGAAAATAGTGCCATCAGGCTTGAAAGTGATGCGAGTGCCGTTCATCGTGGTTTCGCCCACCACCTTGACAGGGTACAAAGGCTTGCCGCATTCATATTCCTGACGGAACACCTTACCTTCACGATAGACCTCGGCAGTCGTGTGGGTGGACAAAGCGTTCACACAGCTCACGCCGACACCATGCAGACCGCCAGAGACTTTGTAAGAGCCCTTGTCGAACTTGCCACCGGCATGAAGCACCGTCATTACGACTTCCAAGGCGGAACGCTTCTCCTTTTCGTGCATGCCCGTAGGAATACCACGGCCATTATCCAACACGCTGATAATATTGCCTTCTTTTATAGTAACCTCAATTCTATCGCAATAGCCCGCCATGGCCTCGTCGATAGAATTGTCAACAACTTCATAAACCAAATGGTGCAAACCACGGAAATGAACATCACCGATATACATGGCCGGACGCTTACGGACCGCTTCAAGGCCTTCCAGTACCTGAATCTTATTGGCACCGTATTCTTCACTGGCCAATTCTCTTTTTTCTTCTTCTGTCATTTTCAGTTATTTATTTTAATTCAATTAAAAAGCAAAGATATGCATTTTTTCGGCACGATGCACAAAAAAGTTGAAAAAATTGTTTTAGACACAAAACGCCTCTACAAGGCTAAAAACGGGCAATTTTTTCAAAACACTTTTTTCTCGCGTACGCAGGAAAGAAAAAGGTTCATTCAAAAAATGGCACTTTTTAAGGCTTTTAAGACGTTTTCAAAATTTCAGCTTTATACCAGCAAACAATTGTAAGCCCGTGACGGGATAATTGTAATACAACTGGTATTTTCGATTCGTCAAATTGTCGATTTCGGCGAAAATGACAAGTCGGTCATCCCATTTATAGTCGGCCCCAAGACCCAAGTCGAAAACATCCTTCATCTTTTCTTCTTCAAAGATACCATATCCTTTGTTGACCAATGCATAACGACCGCCCTTATACATCATAGAAGCCTTGAATGAAAGCTGTTCGCTGAAATCATAATGTAGTTTAAGTCCACCTTCAACCTTCGGCCGATACCAAGCATAAGTCAGAGTGGTGGGGGTACAGATGTTATAGGCAAAATCCGCTTCGGCTCCAAATCTGTCCATAATCTGATAACGTGCATCGATCAACACATTCACGCAGTCGGTCCGGTCATAAGCCACGGTAAAGGTGTTGTACACGTTGTAAATGGAGGCCGGACAATCCCTTGACTGCACGAAAAACAGGTCATCGTCCACCCTTTTGTAGCGGACGCCAAAATGCAATTCGGCCCGATTCAGGATATTAGCCCGCATACCCGCCTCAAAAGCGAATTTCTCATTGCGAAAATACAAAGGCATCAAGGACTGCACAAATGGATTATTTGCGATGATATCGCCATAGGAATAGATTTGCTTACCGCCGCCTAAACCCGCATAAAACTCCACTTTCTTCTCAAAGACATAGAGACTGCCCTTGATATCGGGGCGGATGGAAAAACGCACGCTATCGAACGAGGTCAATTCAGCACGAAAACCCAGATGCAGACGATAAAAATCGTCTTTCATCTCGAAATAAGGGCTAAGGTTCAGCAACGTACGACCGCTGAATTCCTCTCCAATATCATATTTGTCATAGGCAAGTCCAAGGTCCAGTCCGGCAGTCTGAGGCTTGCTACGGTCGCCCCACCAGTTGTCGGAATAGGCCAGCTTCCCTTTGACCTCAGCATAATGCTCTTTAGCGCCAAATTTGTCGAAAGTGTACCGATACCCCACATCCACGCTATGCTGCAATGTCTGCAAATGGCGGTCCGTGCTATTCAAAGAGGCGTTAACACCGATGGTATTATACACTTGTCGGGGACACAGCTCATCTATCCTGCCCTCCGGAATCAGAGAATCCGACAGACGATAGCCGTAGTAATGATAGACATCATTGTCATAATAAACCCTTCCATCCAACTGGTAATTCGAAAGTTTGGCACCGACAGCAACATCAAAAGCGTTGTTCATGAATCCCGAGCGGGCAAAGTCCTTCATGTTGAGCCAGGAAGAAAAGTGTTTCAACCCCACTCCAAGATCCACGTCTTTAGCAATACGAGAGTTGTGGCGATACAGGAATAGCGGCGACAAGCGCGTTCCCAATCCTGTCATCAGGAAATTCTCCACTGGCTGAATGGCATTGGCCTTTGGATTCGTGTATACGGCAGGACTCAACTTTTCAAGATCCAGGTCAAACCTGCGGTCACTCTCCTTTGGCTGCACTTCAGTGCTTGGGAAAACATAAAGCGGTTTGGGGCGCTCTGGGAGGAGCCTTATCTTATCGACCTTGTTCACCTTAGGCCGATAAGTGCCTTCCACCGTCACCTCTTCATTATGCTGAGCAAAAAGAGTGCCTGAAAGAAGCGCAATCATTACCGCCAATACCGACCTTTGAATATATATCTTCATCTCTATTCGATTTTCATATTCTTGTTTATTCTTCAATAGGAGCAACGCTGTTCGAGCCTGACTCAATCTTAGGTTCCAGGCGTTCCACTTCCGCCAATTTAGCACAGGCTTCCGCTCTCACGTCTTCGCCCTTATAGTTGTCGATCACGCTGCGAAGCGTTTCCTTAGCCTGGAAATAGTTTCTGTCGGCGACATACACGTCAGCCAATGCGACATACGCCCTCGCAACCCAATAGTTATAAGAAGAGAATCTGTCAGCGATATTGAAGATTTTGTTTTCCGCTTCTGCATAACGGTTCAATTGCAAGGACGCCATAGCAGAATAATAGGCGCTTTCCGCACCATATACCGATTTGTCGGCCTGAGCGCTCTTATCCAGTTTGTCTATCGCCGCCTCATAATCCCGTTTCTCATAATAGGACTTGCCCAATATATGGTTAATCTGATTGACCTGTTCTTTGGTAAGGTCCTTTGAACGAATCAGGTCCTCTCCCATTTGAATGGCTTTATCGAAACGACCCAGGAAGAAATTGCTTTTCATGCTGCCTTCGAGAGCCTCCAATCGTCGCAGCGGCTCTTCCGTCTCGCGTGACAAACGTTCGTAGTAGCCGCCCGCCTTTTCATAATTGCCTTGTTCATACTCCAGACGCGCCATCCGTAGCAAAGCCTGATCGGTGTAGTCGTTGACCGGTTGCGACAGGATGTATTCAAGATGGCGTTTTACCTCGGCATCCGTCCCCGCCTTGGCTGCGCATTCCGAAGCATACTGATGTGCTTTCAACAGGTAGGCGCCATTGCGGAAATTGTCAAAATAATACTGCAACGCCGTCAAAGCCTGTTCGCAACGGCCTTCGAAATAGAAATTCTCGGCGTTGGCGAAAGCCAGCGAATCCTTCTGCGACACCGCCACCCGACCGCCTACCGAATGCATATATGTGAAATAATCATCCAGCTTGTTCTGTTCCATCATGATGCTGCGGATGATATTCATAGCCTCGCGCGACTCATCAGTATTCGGATAGTTTTCGACCAGACGCTTCAGGTTCGTCAAAGCCTGTTCGTTTTGGTTGTTGTTATAATAGACCATACCCACTTTCATCAAAGCCTGACGCGTATAAGACGAGCGCGGCCTTTCCTGGATCAGTTTGTCGAACTTCGCCAAAGCAGAACGTTTGTCACCATGCACGAGATAAGTATTGCCCATTTCGAATAGCGACTGGTCGTAGTATCTCGAGCTGGGATAAGTCCGCATCAAGTCCTCAAGCATGTTAACCTTCTGGTTGACCTTGCCCTGAGCACCATAACACAGAGCCTGTTGAAACATGGCGTAATCAGAATTTCGTTTGTCGATGCGTGTAGCCAAATCATAATAATTGATGGCTTGGCTATAGCTTCTGTCCATATAATAGCAATCGCCCAAACGGATGTAGGCATCGCTCTTCAGTTCCTTCTGGGCATCATCACAAGCCTGGACGAAAGAACGGAAACAATTGGTTGCCGCTTCATAATCGGGTTTCTGGTAATAGATGTAACCAAGGTCATAGTCGGCTTGGGGATAGATGGGCAAGGCGCTTGCGCCTTCCATATCCTTAAACTGCTTCAGGTATTTCGCCGCCGTATTCATATCGCCCAAGGCATAAGCCGACTCGCCCAGCCAGAAACAGGCCTCCGGCTTATTCGTCGCCTTTCGGCTGTTCAACACTTTAGAAAAACAGGCCTGCGCCTTATCGTAGTTCTCATTGGAGTAATGATCCACACCGGTCGTATACAAAAGCTCATTATAGACGGTCTGCAACTCACTACTCTTATTACGCATCCTTTCCAAACGTTCCAAAGCATCATCGTTTCTCTTGGCGCTAAGAAGCAGATAGACCGCCATTTCTTCCGCTTCTGCCTTCTTGGTCGACTTTGGATGATCAGCCACATAGGTATCAAGCAGCCCGACAGCCTCGCAGAAGGGATCGGCACCTGGAATCAGGCTGAGGCGGGCATAGTCGAATAGCGACTCCTCGCTCAACACCTGGTCAAAACCTGCGGAATAAGCAGTATAATATGCATTGCGTGCAAACTTCAAATTGTCAGTTTTGGCATAACAATTGGCCAAGTAATAGGATGCATATTGCGCTATCAGATCGCTGTCACCAGCCACACGCTGAAGGTCGGCAATGGCGTTTTGATAGTCCCCTGTCATCATCTTGCTGACGCCCATTTGATAGCATGCCTCACGTGAAACACTCTTGCCAGAGAGGTGCCTCAAATAAATCTCATAATACGTTAAGGCTTTGTCATAGTCCTTTTGTTGGAAATAAGCGTCAGCAACAATCTGCGCCACTTCCGACTTCCGCTTGCTTTCCACTTGACCGATTGCCTCCGCCCCTTCGTCAATTACTTTCTGATAAGCCCCTTCACGGTAATTGATTTGCATGATATAAGAAGGAACCACCTTGCTATAAACAGGGTTATTACGGATCTTTTCAAAACCTTCAAGCGCTTCCTTATCTTTCCCATTGGCATATTGGATATGAGAATAGTAATAACATGCCGCATCACGGTAGGGACTTTCATTCAACATGGCGCCATGAAAAAGAGGCAAAGCCTTCGTGACATTGCCAGACTGGAAATGAGAATATGCCATATTGAACTGCATCTGCAAAGCTTCCTCGTTGGACAGGAAGTCGGCAGGCGTTTTCTCATAAATGGCCAAGGCATCCTTAAATTTTTTGCTCTTGAACAGCATGTTGGCATAGAGAAAATTGGCATGAGGTGCCCAGCGACTGCTCGGATGTTCGTTCACAAAACGGATTATCTTGGCTTCGCCATCGCCATGTCCAAGGTATAATGCGCTGACGGCCTCATAATACAGCGCATCGATGCCTCTTTGGGTCTTTTTATCCGCCTCGACAGACAAGACCTGCTGGAAAAGTGATTGCGCTGCGCCGTATTGCTGATTTTTAAACAAAATCACACCCTCCTCAAAAAGTGCTTGCGGATTATAGTCATCAATATGTTTCTGTGCTGATAATGAATTAGACAACATGCCTATCAACAATGTTATCATAAAAGGAAGGTACTTCAGATTCATCTTTACAATATTTGCAAAGGGACCAATCCCCATTTGTAGGCAAAAATACCAAAAAATCCGTCAATTTTGAATTGAAACGATAAAAAATGCTTGTTATTGCGACTATAAACCATTTTTGAAAAACTACTAGCATTTTACCCAAAAAGAAAAAAAGCCCCGCATGGGGCTTTTATAGTAACGACTCTGACGATAAGCGGGATTCTGTACCCCTTTCGAGGCGGCTGCCATTTCTCTAGACCGCCAGTCACCTGACGGCTCAAGCAACCTACCCAGGGACTTGGACGAGCAGCCCTTTCGGTCTCAGAGAGACCTGCGCCCCTATATTTGGTCTTGCAGCCCATAAGGTTTACCCCACCGTGATGTCGCCATCCGGCGCGTGAGCTCTTACCTCACGTTTTCACCCTTACCCCTCGACAAGCTCAGGGCGGTAGTTTTCTGTGGCACTTGCTGTTGCCCTTTCGGACACCTTCCCGTTAAGAAGTATGGTGCTCTATGCTGTCCCGACTTTCCTCACGCAGACTCACTCTGCCCGCGGCAGCCTGTCAGAATCGCGCTGCAAAAATACGGAAATTGTCGAATCGATGAATGATGAACTGTTTAATTGTTTTTGCAGACCTCATAAATCATCGCATAACGATTCGGCAGAAACGAGGTTTCCCGGCATAATCATCGATGATACGAGCATCCAAAAATCCCATCTCATGACAAAGGTTCAGCATGGAATCACCCATAGCTTCGTTGATCTCGAACCATGCCACCCCCTGGGATGCAAGATGATCATTCGCCAGCTGCAACAAAGCACGATAATAAAGCAACGGATCGTTATCAGGCACAAACAGAGCCTCGTGAGGCTCATAGTCTAGCACCTGCGTCTGCATAGCCTCCCTTTCCTTATCCATGACATAGGGCGGATTGCTCACCAACAGGTCAACCATACCTTCAAACACATCAGGATCCAGAGCAAGCACATCGCCTTCCACAAACGTGACGGTCGTATCATTCATCAGGGCGTTTTCACGCGCTGTCTCCAGCGCCTCAAGCGAAACATCGCAAGCCATCACCTCAGCGTCTCCGAACGCCTTTGCCAGCGAGATAGCAATGCAACCCGAACCCGTACCGATGTCCCAAATGCGACGAGGGTCTCCCCCCTCAGCAATGATCATTCGCACCATCTCTTCCGTCTCAGGCCGCGGTATCAACACCGAAGAATCCACCTTAAAACAAAGGTCACAAAAGACGGCCTTCCCCGTGACATACTGTATAGGTTCACCCTGAAGCAAGGCTTTCACCGCCTCCTCCAGCTGATGATGCTGCCACTCGTCGATACGCATGTCGGGTTGCATCAAACGGGCTTTTCTGTCAATACCGAACAAGTCTTCCAGCAGGATTTCCATCATTTGTTCCGCTTCACGAGCAGGAAAAGAAGCCGACAGCTCCTCATTAAAATGACGGACTACCATATTTAAATTAAACCCAATCATGAGGCAAAAATAATGAAATCTTCCTATCTTTGCACTATGCAACATCTCATTCTGGCCATCTTGTGTTCAACGGGCGTTTTTGTCGTAATGCGCCTCTTCGAGCGTTATGGCATCGACAACCATCGCGGCATCGCGGCCAACTACGCCACCGCCACGATTATCGGGATGCTGATGGTACACAACTATCCGACCGTCGAACAAGTCGTCAAAGCCCCCTGGCTGGAGTTGTCTTTGTTGACCGGCTTCTGGTTCATCTTCACCTATCTTCTGATGAGTTATTCCAGTCAGCGGGCGGGTATCGCCGTCACTTCCCTTTCGAGCAAGCTGTCCGTTGTCATCCCGACATTGCTGGGCATCTTCTATTTCGGCGACAAGACCAGCGTCACCCTTATCATTGGCATCGCACTGGCACTGGTTGCACTTGTATTAATCGTTGGAAAGAAAAAAGAGGACTCGTCTACCGTCAAAGCCAGCGGATGGATAGTGGCGTTGCCTGTCATCATCTTTTTCGGCACCGGCATCGGCGATGTGTTGATGAAATTCACCGAACGGCTCAGCACCGCTACGAACATGAACTTCATGATCGCCTTCATCTATTTCATCGCTCTGCTATTTGGGCTTCTTATCGTCCTCTTTGACAAGGTTAAAGGCAAGTCACGTTTTCATTGGAAAAACACCGTGGGAGGCATCGTTTTGGGTGTGGTCAACTTCTTTTCCACTTACTGCATGTACCAATGTATGCGGATCTTCGACAACGTCTATCTCTTCCCTATTTATAACATCGGCGTCGTAATCGCCACCACGCTCTGCGGCGTCCTCTTATTCAAAGAGAAACTGTCCGCCAAAAACTATATCGGCTTGGCTTTAGCCATCCTTGCCGTCATTTTAATTACTCAAAAAGCATGAACGACGACACCTACAACATGTTATCCAGTCCTGGAGAAGGCCTGTACAAAGAAAAAGGCAGCAAATTCATCGCCTCAGCTTTCACTGTAATGAGCGAAGAAGAAGCGAAAAGCGCCATTGGCGATATCAAAAAGCAATACTACGACGCCCGTCATCATTGCTACGCCTATATGCTGGGCCCTGACATGAAACAGTTTCGATCCAGCGACGACGGCGAGCCCTCGGGGACAGCTGGCAAGCCTATCCTAAACCAAATCCTTTCAAAGGACGTCACCAATGTCTGCGTGGTAGTCACCCGATACTTCGGCGGCATCAAATTGGGCACCAGCGGACTCATCAATGCGTATAAGACGGCGGCACGCGAAGCCCTTGACAACGCGACGATTGTGGAAAAAACCATAAATGAATTTTACAGTTTGGAATTCGCCTATCCTTTGATGAACGAAGTGATGCGCATCATGAAAGAGGAGAATCTGGAGCAGCTGAATCCTCGTTTCGAATTAGATTGTTATCTTGAGTTTTCAACAAGGAAAAAAAACGCGGAAAAAATTGCCACAAAATTCAGCAACATATACGGAGTTTCGGTAAAACACATTAAGACATTATAAATCAAATTAATATAAAACGGCACTTAAAAACAGATCCTTTTTGCCTCGTATTTTATAGAGAAAATAATTTAAATTCAATAGAAAAAAAACTTTTTTATCAACTATTTTTGTCCGACTTTTGCAAGCTCAACCGATAAAAAATCGGGATCCTTTTCATCGCAAAAGCGAGTATAAACACGACAGACTACTAATAAACAACTGCATTCTGAATGGCTAGCAGGCATATAGAAACATGGAATCAATGCTTGGGGGTAATCAAGGACAACACCTCCGAAGAAAGCTTTGACACCTGGTTCAGGCCTATCAAGCCCATTTCTCTTGAAAATGACGTGTTGACCATTCAGGTTCCGAGTCAGTTTTTCTACGAATGGCTCGAGGACAAATACATCGACCTGCTGAAAAAGACCATCAAAAAGGTCATTGGTCCTTTTGGGAAGCTGGAATATAGCGTATTGATGGATAGTTCCGACAAGTCTGTCACCATCAAGATGCCGAGTTCCGATTATGTAGAGACGAAAAATCCCCTTGGGAGACCGCATTCTGAAATTCCATCGGACGCCCCCATCAATCCCTTTATCATTCCGGGACTGAAAAAACTCCAGATCGATCCGCAGCTGAACGAGAACTACACTTTTGACAACTTCATCGAAGGCGATTGCAACCGCGTAGCCCGTCAAGGCGGATTAGAAGTGGCCAAGAATCCAGGTAAAACCGCTTTCAACCCCCTGCTCATCTACAGCAGCACGGGCTTGGGCAAGACCCACCTTTGCCACGCCATCGGACTGGAAGTAAAACGCCTGCATCCCGAAAAGACCGTCCTGTACGTACAAGCAGAGCAGTTTATCAACCAATATGTCACAGCCTCGCGCGACAAGAACCTGAACAACTTCGTCCATTTCTACCAGATGATCGACGTGCTCATCATCGACGACATCCAGTTTCTTGCCAAGAAGACCATGACGCAAGAAGCTTTCTTCCACATCTTCAACTATCTGCATCAGAACAACAAGCAACTGGTCATCACAAGTGACAAGCTGCCTGCCGACTTGCAGGATATGGAGAAACGCCTGCTATCGCGTTTCATCTGGGGACTCACAGCGGAGTTGCAGATGCCTGACATCAACACGAGGCTGGCCATCCTGAAGCACAAGCTCTACACCAATGGCATAGTTCTGTCTGACGAAGTCGTGGATTACCTTGCCACCAACATCAGGACCAATGTCCGCGAACTGGAAGGCGTGCTGATTTCGTTGGTGGCACAAGCCTCTCTCAACAAAAAGACCATCACCCTTGACCTGGCCAAACAGACAATTGACCGCTTCATCCGCTCCTATGTCAAAGAAGTGTCAGTCGAATACATCATCAACATCGTCTGCGACTATTTCAACATCCCTGTCGACAACCTCTCGCTCAACACCCGCAAGCACCAGGTAGTGCAGACACGACAAGTAGCCATGTACATGGCCAAAAAATATTCCAATGCCAGCCTGGCCTCTATTGGCAAACAATGTGGCAACAAGGACCACGCCACCGTCCACCATGCCTGCAAGACGGTATCCGACCGCCTCGATACCGACAAGCAGTTCAAGCGCATGTTGGACGACATCGAAAAGAAGATCCTAGGATAATCCCAATACAATGATTTCCAATAACTTCGGAAAGCTATTTCTCGTTCCCAACCTGCTTGGCGCCACCAAGCCCGAATCGGTGTTGCCCAATGGCACGCTCGAAATCGTAAAAAGGTTGAAGTATTTTGTTGTCGAGAACACCCGCACCACACGTCGCGTCTTAAGCCGCATCGGGATGGACAACGCCATCGACGACATGGAGTTCATCGAAATTGACAAGCATCAGAAAGGCGAACCCGACCTGATGGAGTTCCTCGGCCCCTGCCTGCGGGGCGAAGACATGGGACTCATGTCGGAGGCTGGTACCCCTTGCGTCGCCGACCCCGGCGCTCTGATTGTCGACCTGGCTCATTCTGCCGGCATCCAAGTCGTCCCCCTCACCGGACCCAATGCCATGATCCTGGCGCTAATGGCCTCAGGATTCAACGGGCAGGCATTTGCTTTCCACGGCTATCTTCCCATAAAAAGCCCAGAACGGCAAAACGCCATCAAAGACTTGGAACGCAGATCGGCCGCCAACAACGAGACGGAGCTGTTCATCGAGACGCCTTTCCGCAACAACACCATGCTTGAGGATCTGTGCAAAAACCTCCACCCTGGCACCCGCCTCTGCATCGCTTCAAACATCACCTGCGAAGACGAGCTCATCATCAGTCAGGAAATTGCAGCATGGAAGAAATACAAAGGTGATTTAAACAAAAAGCCCGCTGTGTTTCTGATCTACAGCGAGGCAAAGGGATATGTCAGGAAAAACAACCACAAATAAGGCTACAGGGCAGTTACCGTATGCCCAAAATACGATGTATCTGCAATGACAAGCGCCATTGTGGGTTTAGCATTACCGCATTGATGCAGGCTTTCAGGTTCTCCTGATATTCCGACTCGTTTTCCGAATAACAGGGTTGCAAGAAACGGTTCTCTGTCTGAATACCTTCGTATTGATCAAGATCCTGTCCGCAATACACCACTTTCAGCTCATCGCATCGAGACAGCACACAAAGTTCCAAATCACCGCCAGGGAACGCCATCTTAGGAGAAAACGTCACCCAGTCGATGGCTGCGGGCAACTGTCGAGTGCCGTTGGTCTCAATGGCGATTTTCTTGTCAGTCTTTTGCTTCAACTCCGACAAAAACTCTTCATCGATATACAATGAAGGCTCGCCACCTGTAAGAATAATCCAACGGACTTCGGGATAACGGTTCACCTCGTCCGCAATCGTCTGCAGCGACATCATTTTGCCCTCTTGATGCCGGGTATCGCAGAAATGGCATCGCAGGTTGCAACCGCTGAAACGCACGAAGACACTGGGGGTTCCGGAATGGAAACCCTCGCCTTGCAAAGAACAGAATATTTCGTTGATGCGGTACACTCAATCAAAGTTTTGAGGCACGTCGTCCTTGATATAAGAGGCTTTGTTGTCGCGCGACTCCCACACGTCGGCACGATAGCAGTTCGGTACGGTATCCACAATCCATTTGGCCAGATTCTCAGCCGTAGGATTGAAATCGAGGACATCGTTGATGTTGGTATGGTCAATCTTTCCGTGTATCAAGCGCTTGATTTCGGTGAAGTCACACACCATGCCGTTGCTATCGAGCTTTTCGGCGCGACAATACACATTGACTTTCCAGTTGTGGCCATGCAGGTTCTCGCACTTGCTCTCATAGTCGAGATAAAGCTGGTGACATGCGGATATTTCTAGGGTTTTTCTGACGTAATACATGTTCAGTTGAGAATTGATAATTGATAATTACGATTCGTATTCGGTGTGGTCTTCGATGCCGGCATCGAGCAAGGCTTGACGGCGTTCGCGGCAGGTGCCGCATTTGCCGCAGTGTTTCTCGCCACCTTTATAGCAGGAATAGGTCTCGGAGTAATCCAAGCCCAGAGCCTTGCCATGCTCAGCTATCTCTTTTTTGCTCAGGTAGGTATAAGGCGCAAAGACCTTGATATTCTCATATGTTCCCGCCGACATGGCCTCCGACATCGCATTGACGAAACCAGGGCGGCAGTCGGGATAGATGGAGTGGTCACCAGCATGGTTGGCTATCATCACGCGTTTCAAGCCATTACTCTCCGCAATACCAGCAGCGACAGCCAACATGATGCCATTGCGGAAAGGCACCACCGTCGACTTCATGTTCTCGTCGTCGTAGTTGCCTTCAGGGATGTCGTCAGCCGTCATCAGCAAGGCGCTCTTGAAATAGCGATGCATAAACTCCAAAGGTACGACGATATGCTTGACACCAAGACGTTGGCAATGGGTGATAGCGCAAATGCGCTCACGGCCGTTCTGGGTGGAGCCGTAGTCGAAGGTAATGGCCAAGGCGATTTCATCCTTAAACTCATAGAGCATGGTCGTCGAGTCCATGCCACCCGAGATGATAATCACAGCGTCTTTCATGCGTTATGGAAAGCTGACATTAAACGTTGTTTCACCATGTCCTGATGCTCGGCATCGCCGTAGTTGGCGAAGGGCTTGATGGAGATGCCGCCACGAGGATTGAAAAGCCCGATGACCTCCAAATACTTGGGATCCATCAGCTTGACCAAGTCCTTCATGATGATGTTGACGCAGTCCTCGTGGAAGTCGCCATGGTTGCGGAAGCTGAAGAGATAGAGCTTCAGGCTCTTGCTCTCGACCATCAGCGTGCGTGGAATATAGTTGATAATCAGGCGACCAAAGTCGGGCTGACCCGTCTTAGGGCACAAAGAGGTAAACTCGGGACAGTCCAAGGTCACAAGATATTCGTTCTCAGGATGTTTATTCTCAAACGTCTCCAGCACCTCAGGGGTATAATCGTAATTATACTGCGTGTTTTGGTTGCCCAACAGCGTGACACCTTTCAGCTCTTGTTCGTTTCTTGACATGGGTTTATAATTTGGCTGCAAAAATAATAAAAAATTGTAGGGCCGTCATAATATAGCAGCCCTACAATCCTAATATTTTGATTATCAGCAACCCGAGGTCGCCCGCTCCAGTCGCTTCATAATTGAGAAAATGAATACGGCGGAGAGCAGGCAGAGCACTACAAGCACGCCCCAGACCATCCAAAGCGGCATACCGGTGCCCCAGATGCGCGCGATGACACTAGTGAGGTAATTGCCGATGGCGGTCACGCAGAACCACATACCCATCATCATGCCCTTGTACTTGGGAGGCGCCACCTTCGTGACAAAGGAGATACCAATGGGGCTCAGCAGCAGTTCGGCAAAAGTCAGCACGAAATAGGTGCTAATGAGCCAGTTGGGCGAAACCAAAGTGCTGCTCACGCCACCTTGCGCCTTCAGCTCTGCTGGACTGGCCAAGGGGAAGGAACAGATGACTAAGATAAGGAAGCCTAATGCAGCGACAATCATTCCAAGGCCAATCTTACGAGGCGACGAAGGCTCCTTGCCTTTCTTTGCCAAAGCGCCAAAGACGGCCATTGAGACCGGCGTCAGGGCGACCACGAAGAACGGATTGAACTGCTGGAACTGCTGCGGCAGGATGTTGATGGTGTCGGGCATGGACCTATACAGCATCACTGCCATGACCCACAAGAATGTCGTAACGCCACACAGGATGCCACGGTTCATGGGCTTGGTGGCCTGGGCGGCCCCAAACATCGTATAAATCGATATGGCAATCAAAGTCAACGACCAGATATTGAAGCCAAAGCGAGTGAAACCACTTGCTGTGCTTTGCGTGTAGTCGCGAGCGAAGTAGGTCAAGCAGAGACCGGCTTGCTGGAACGACATCCAGAAGAAGATGACCACGGCGAAGACCATCACCAAAGCGGTGATGCGCTCGCGAGTCTGTTCTTTTGAGAGTTCCGTCACATTCACAGTCGTGCTTTTCATTGCCTTGGCTTGCTTGGTGTTGACATCAGCATGCTTGAACCACTTGCGGCAACTCAAATAGATGGCCATGGAGAGAATCAACGAGATGCAAGCCACGCCGAATCCGTAGTTATAGGCACCCGACAGCGCATCGATATAGCTATTGGCAAAGCCAGCCAAATCATTGATATTGCCACCTTGCTGCACTGCCAAGGCCTCAAAGGTTGACATAGCATCGGTAGTAATCGTACCATCCAAATATTGGTGTGCCAGAGAAGGAATCTGCGGCACGTAGGTATAGCCCGCCTTGCCCAAAAAGAGGTCGGTGACCTTGGTCGCCGCCATGGGAGCGAACATCGAGCCAATGTTAATGGCCATATAGAACAGGCTAAAGCCATTGTCGCGGAAGGCGCTGTATTTGGCCTCATCGTATAGGTTGCCCACCATCACCTGCAAGTTGCCCTTGAACAACCCCGTGCCAATGGCGATAAGTGCCAAAGCGGAAAACATGGTGACCTTTGCCGTAGTTGTTGCCATAGGCATTGCCAACAGCAAGTAACCTAAGAACATCACCACAATACCCGACTTCACCATTTTGCCATAACCGAAACGGTCGGCAAGCATACCACCGATGAGGGGCATGAAATAGACGCATCCGAGGAAGATGCCATAGATGTTACCCGCTTGTGCTTCGTTGTAGCCGAACTTGGCCTGCAGGAAGAGCACAAAGATGGCCAACATGGTATAATAGCCAAAGCGCTCGCCCGTGTTGGCGA
>CAMJQC010000015.1 GCA_946407975.1 uncultured Bacteroidales bacterium | reverse complement strand
CCGTGGTAGGCTCGTTGTTAGGAGCGTTCTCGATGGCGTCCTTGCCGATGAAGGCGTAGACCGAGCCGAAGGTGCTGCCGTAGTAGCCTGCGGCATACACGTTCTGGTCGATGACGCCGCCGCTGATGTTGGTGACGCAGATCTTCTCGTCGCCAGTGTAGCTGTTGAATTCGCTGTCGGCTAAGGAGAGGCTGTTGCCGTCGTTGGCGTTACGCGAGCCGCCGTAGACGTTGGCATAGACGTGGCCGCCTGTCATGTTGACGGTACGCATTCCGGTGACATACACCTTGCCATGTTCGCCGAGGGCGCCGCCGAACACGTTGCCACGGATGGTGCCGCCGCTCACGTTGGTGGTAACAGCACCTGTAGTTTTACCCATCTTACCGCCACCGAACACATCGCCACTGATGTTGCCACCAGAAATGGTAACAAGAGAAGCAGGAGTTGGAGCAGTTGGATTATTTTCAGGTTGTTCTATAGTGATATCATCGACATACAGATGATATTGATTTGCAGCAGCCGTATAAACGATAGCAACGTAACCCTGTCCTGAATAAGAACTTAAATCATATGTATATTGCGCATAAGAATCTCCAGGAGTAACATTACCATTAGTCAGCTCAATAGTAAAATCAGAAGCGTTACTATTACCTCTTGTTGAAAGATACACTCGGAAAGTATCCGCATAAGTAGTATTGCGACGTCTTGCATAGAAACTAAATGAACCGCCTAAAGTAAACTGCGGAGACACTAAATAGTCATTATGGGCGTAGTATGAATTATATCTAGCATCCATACTATAGTTGCCACCATGTGCATATCCAGTATTTCTAGACCATGCATCACCTTGGCCATCGGCATCAATGGTAGTCCATCCTTGTGTTCCGTCTTCAAAGTCAAAGGTTAATGTACCACCCTCACCAGAAGAACCTCCAGCTGAATACACCACATTACCTGCTTCACCGCCGCCATACACATTAGCGACGGTACCACCGCTCACAGTGACGTTAGTTTGTCCGTTGATCTCAGCTGTAGTGCTACCGCCCTTGCCAGCGCCATACACATCCTTCATCGTGCCACCGCTGACTTTAACGTTAGTGTTGCCCGTTACGGTACCTTCTTCGCCACCACCATACACATTATTATTAATAGTGCCGCCGGAGATGTTAACAGAGGTACCAGCAGCCATGTTGGTAGCAGATCCATATCCGCCACCGAACACGTCAGAAACCGTACCGCCAGAGACGTTGACCGTGGCGAGGCCAGCCACAGCGCCTGATTCATTGGCACCGCCATAGAGCGAACCGCTCACGGTACCGTTCTTCATGGTGACCGTGGTTGTACCTTCGCTTCGGGCTTGGTTGGCACCGCCAAACACGCTACCCGAAACGGCAAGTGTGTTCTTGCCGCCACCTAACACCCAGACCTCGGCATCATCGGTGTTGTAACCCTTGTTACCGCCACCATAGACGTTACCCGCAATCTGGGCTTCATCGGCTACGACAACAAAAGATTTGTTAATAGTATATTTATTATCACCCGCTGTGCCTCTACCATAACCACCACCAAACACACCTTCTGTGTTGGTCATGTTGGCATTACCACCAAAATAAATATATGAATTACCATTAGTGTTACCAGCGTTACCATTGTAATCCGTACCATAGCATCCGCCAGCTACCCAAGCGTCAAAAGTGCCGCCCGTGATGATGGTCTTTCTGGTTCCAACAGCTGCAGAAAATTGACCTGCTCCATATACATATTGATAGATTGTGCCACCTTTGATACGCATGGTCAACACATCGGTGGTGGCGGTTACGCCGTTTTCGATACCTCCAGAGATACCACCCAAATACTCACCACCAAGCACCTCAAGGAATCTCGGGGTTGCGGCGGTATTGTCATCTGCACGGTTTTCATAACCCATATACAATTCATTGTTATCATCATCAGCACCGAAAGTGCCGCTTAATCCAATGACATTAATCTCGGCATTCGCTGAAGAACTGCTGACCCTGTAACTCACTTCAACGGGTCCAGCAATGGTGAGTTTGGAATTGGCTTTATTGGCTCGGTCATAGTCACTGCCGAGAATCATGTTCCAATTGTTGGAAGAGCTGACTTGACTTGTATTACTATTATAGAACAAGTAAGCGTTGTTATAACGACCACTCTCAATACGCAGCGTGAAACCATTAATGGCGCCTGAAGGCTCAAGATAACCATATACAGAAGAAGCTACGTTATTGTTACCGTTAGCCACGCCACGGCCAATATGCAAACTGTAGTTATTACCTTCCAAATAGCCACTCATGGCAAGGGTCATGTTTTCCAACTTCACATCGCTGGAGCAACTGTAGTTGGTACCGGAAACACTGCTCAATGTACCTGAACCATCAGGGGTCAAAGTACTAAACGTAACAGGATAAGTGTAGGTATCAAGTGAGTTGCCCACCTTAAAGTTACGCTCGTAGGCATTCTTGTAGTTGCCGCTGTTGGTGGCACGCTGGCTGCTGCTGGTGCTGTTCACCCAAGCCTTGGCCCACAAGGCTTCAAATTCCACCTCGTTGCCTTCGGCATTTTCAGTGACGAATTCAATGGTTTCATCAGGATAGATAATGTCTCCAACGTTTTTGCCCGTAATGGAAAGGCCACCGCCCAAACTCTTCACACGCCAAGCGTAGAAGCCACGGTAGTCACCGCCGGTAACTTCGCCACCTGTTGTTGTCTCTTCGAAAAGATAGACAGAACTTGTGGTTGTGCTGACACTCCATGAATTGTTGTTATAACGAAGATAATATGTTGAACCAAAAAATCCTCCTGTAGAGTAGGACAAACGATTGTTATATGTGGACCAATCCCAACTATTGTTGTTGTTGTTTGTAGCAATGCCAAGAGTGTTATTATTATGACGTATATAATAGTTGCCATTTTGGAAAGTATAACCAGAGCCTGCTGTCCATACAGAGGTGGCATCTACTGTTGAGGTTTCAATGTAGTTGGCAGTACCGCCAGCAACAATAGTTACTTGATCAGGTGCAACAGTAGTTCCGCTGTGTCCAAGTGCATAAGCTGTGCCAGCATTGCTTTGGCTCACGATGAGGTACTTTTTACCTTCAGTGATAGTGGTAACGCGGACATACCTTGTAACGGTAGGTGAAACCGTACCTGCAGCTGCAGCGGGCCTCACCTGGAACGGGTTGGGGATCATCGTGTAAGAATAGGTATTGGCATCTTCACCACCTTCGGGGTTATCGTTTTCCAAAGTCTTCAGATAGATGAACTGGTTGCCAGCTTCACCCACATTCACAGCCACTTGGTCTTCTTCAACATCGGTATCGAAAGCCGAGTTTGTTCCCGAAACGGGAGTAGGCATATTTTGGGTATTGTCGCCGGTCATGGTCTTGGGACCATAGCCTTTGTAAGTAATCTTCACATCGGCAGGCTTCAGGCTATGGATAGGGCTTTCGCTGTCGCTGTAGTAGGTCCAAGTGTGGGGCTCGCGGTCGTCTAAGAGGACAACAGAGCCGTCGGTGCCGCTGCCGCTTTCGGGGACGTAGATCTCGGAGGCCACTTGCGAAGGCTCGTAGCCTTCCACAATCACGTTGCCATTGCCCATGTAGATGGCCTTGGCCTTCACGGTCGTACCCATCGTCACGGCAAAGGGAGCGCTATAGAGGGTGCCGTTGGTCACGGTCACCACATGGGTGTTTTCGTCAATCGTGAACACGGGGTCGCTGCCATCTTCGGTATAGTAGATGGCAGCACCAGCCATCGAGCAGGTGATGGTGGCATTACCCGAGGGGAAGGTGATGTCGGGGGTAGGCACCGTCACGTTACCAAACACGAGTTTCACCGTGTCAGACACCAAACTCTCGCAGTTGGCTTTTTCGGCGATGGTGGCCACGATGAAGGTGGTGTTGGGCGTGTGCCACTCAAAGGCATCCCAAGGAGCCGTGATCTTGGCTGCATAGTTGTTGACAGTGGGGAGGGTGCCGTCGGTGGTATAAATGACGTTATAGGTCTCGTCCAAGCCGGGGTTGACGGCTGGCTTCATGGTAATCATGTTGCCGTTGAGGCTCACCGTAGGCTCACCCGGGGTGGGGCGTTGGTCGTCGTGCGTGAGGGCGAGGGTGGTCACCGCGCTTTGCGAACCGGCGCCATAATAAACGATGGCTTTCACCGTCACCGAGGCGTTGGCAGCATCCAAGTCGATGTCGAAAGCATCGCTGTACTCAATGGCTCCCGTCAGCGGATCAGCGGGGTCGGGATCGCTGCTTCCATTGACGTTATAATACACCGTGCCACTGAGGTTGGGGTTGAAGATCTCCACCACATCGCCGCATTCGCTCTTGCTGACGATAGGTTGGTTGATCACCGTGTTGGTCGAGGCGACAGACTTCACCTCGGCGTGCCATCCTTCACCGTTATACTGTCCGTTCGACACGAACTTGACGGTGATGGGGCCGTTGGCGGTGATGGTGAACTCGTTCTTGATGTTGCCCGTGAGGGTGACGAGGAGGTTTGCCTCGTCGGCGGTTTCACCGTCATAGATATAGAGGTAGTCGTCGTTCAAACGGGCGCTCCAGTCGTGGCCGAGGTTCCTCAGGATGTAATCCGGCCAGCCCGAGTCGCTCCAGCCTTGGAAGGTCTTGAAGGTCATCTGGATCTTGTTGCTGCCGTCCTTGAAGGTCAGCGTCGAGTTCTCGTTGGGCTTGTACTGCTTCTCCCAGAAGTACGATCCATCGGGAGACTCTGGGCCGCCTGAGTCGTAGAAGTCCAAATAGCCCGTCGAGGGGACGTTTTGTGTACCTGAGTGCATGTACACGTTGGTCTGTGCCTGCACGCTCGCTGCTCCAAAGAGGAACAGCACGGCAAAGAGAAACCGCATAGCGTGCTGTTTCCATCTGCTTTTTTTGGTTTTTGCGTAAATTGCTTTCATTTAATTTGATTTTTTTGATGTTATTAATTACTCTAATTTCTTTCTTTTACTTTTTTTGGGGGTTTACAATAATAAATAAGGTGTAGGTTCTTTTCTTGGGGTTCATTTTTCTGGTTTGTTGGCGGAAATGATACTGCGGTTTGCCTTTTTCGATGCATAAAAATGGCAAATAGGCGGTAATGCATAGCATAGCCGCACTTTTTCAAGTGTTTGTTTTTTAATGATTTGCATCATTTCTCCTTAAGGGTCGGCCATGGTAGCAAGCCATAGCCTTTGTCTAAATTTAGCGGGTGCAAATATACAGTTTTTTTGAATCAGTCCACTTATTTTCTACAAATATAATTTTTTTTTCACATTATAGACATGTATTTTAGATAATTCTGAATATAAAGTAATTACTATTATGTAAATACTGAATCATATACTCTATATAATGTTGATGATTCCATACAATAGGAGGATGAGAGGAAAAAGACACTGATTCGTGTTGTTTTTTTTCTCCCTTGGCAGAAAAAAGAGACGCACAAACGTGCGTCTCAATGAAAAATTGCAGAAAACGCCAGGCGTAGCCGTTCGGCAGCCATCAGCTGATGACTGACATCCCGGCTATCCGCACTTCGAATGGCCGCAGTTGGTGCAGAGCATGCAGCCGTCCTGATAGATGATGCTGTTCTCTCCGCATTGCGGGCATACCTTGCCGACGACTTTGGTGCCGTTCGGCACATACTTCTTCAAGGCGCGGGCGATGCCGTTCTTCCAGGTGTTGATGTTGTCTTCTTCAACGTTCAGGTTCTGGACGAGCTCGATGACATACTGTATGGGCATGCCATGGCGCAGAATGCCTGAGATGAGCTTGGCATAGTTCCAGTATTCCTTGTTGAAGGAGCGCGAAAGGCCGCTGAAGGTGACCTCATAGCCGCCTTTGTCGACAAACTGGAAGTCGTAACGCGAAGCCTCGCCTTCTTTCTTCTCACGGATGATCTTGCCTTTCTCCACATAAGGAGGAAGATAAAAGTCCTCGGCGCTGCCTAGGAAGATCTCGTAAGGCTTGTCGTGGAGCTTGCCGACGAAGGCGATCCATTTCTCGTTGTTATTCATGAAACGCACCACGTCGCATTCCAGCTCTTTCGGGCGGGGTGGAGCGGCGTTTTCCCTGATATTGTCTGGACGAGCGTCATCGGAGACCTTGTTCTCTTTCTTCTCGTCTTTGGCGACGAGGACGCCGTCGCGGGAGCCGTCGCGGTAGATGGTCATGCCCTTGCAGCCACTCTCCCAAGCCGTCATGTAGATCTGGCTGACGAGTTCTTCGGTGGTCTCCTTGGGCACGTTGACGGTGACGCTGATGGAGTGGTCGACCCATTTTTGCATGCTGCCCTGCATCTTCACCTTGTTCACCCAGTCGATGTCGTTGGCGGTGGCTTTATAATAAGGTGACTTGGCGATGACTTCTTTCAGTTTCTCGTCATCGTAGTTCATCACCTCTTGGATGTTATAGCCATTCACCTCGAGCCAGGTGAGGAACTTGTGGTGGAACACGTTGTATTCTTCGAAGGAGTTGCCGGTGACGTCGGTGAAGGTCACTTTGACGTCTTTGTCGTTGGGGTTGACCTTGCGGCGGCGTTTGTAGGCGACCATGAAGACGGGCTCGATGCCGGAAGTCGTCTGCGTGCAGAGGCTGACGGAGCCGGTCGGGGCGATGGTCAGCATGGCGATGTTGCGGCGTCCCACGCGGCACATTTTCTGATACAGGTCTTCATCCAAGGCGCGCAGACGCTTGATGAAGGGGTTGTTCTCCTCGCGTTTGGCGTCGTACATGGGGAAGGCGCCGCGCTCTTCGGCGAGATGCACGGACGACTTGTAGGCAGTGTATGCCAACAGTTTCTGTACTTCAGTGGAGAACTCGATGGCTTCTTCAGAGGCATAGCGTTTCCCCAAGGCGGCGAGCATGTCGCCCTCGGCGGTGATGCCGATACCGGTGCGACGGCCTTTCAGACACTTCTCCTTGATGTTTTTCCACAGGTTGGCCTCGATGCGTTTCACCTCGGGATCTTCGGGATCGGCCTCGATCTTCCGCTGTATGGCTTCTACCTTCTCGATCTCGAGGTCCACGATGTCGTCCATCATGCGTTGGGCGATGGCGACGTGCTTGGTGAAGCGTTCGGAGTTGAACCTGGCTTGAGACGTGAAGGGTTGGTCGACGTAGCCATAGAGGTTGATGGCGAGCAGGCGGCAGCTGTCGTAGGCACAGAGCGGTATCTCACCACAAGGGTTGGTGCTTAGGGTCTTGAAACCTAAGTCGGCATAGCAATCGGGGATGCTCTCACGGGTGATGGTATCCCAGAAGAGCACGCCAGGCTCAGCCGACTGCCAGGCGTTGTGGATGATTTTGTCCCACAGCTTACGGGCGTCGATTTCTTTGGTGACGGTCGGGTTAGGCGAGTCGATGGGATACTGTTGCACGAAAGGCTTGTTTTCCTTGACGCACTGCATGAACTCATCGGTGATGCGTACCGAGACATTGGCGTTGGTGATTTTGCCCTGCGTCATCTTGGCGTCGATGAAAGCCTCTGCATCGGGGTGTTTGATGCTGACACTCATCATCAGGGCGCCTCGTCGGCCGTCTTGTGCCACTTCCTTGGTAGAGTTGGAGTAGCGTTCCATGAAAGGCACGATGCCGGTGGAGGTCAGGGCGCAGTTCTTGACGGGACTGCCCGTGGGACGCAGATGCGACAGGTCGTGACCGACGCCGCCACGGCGTTTCATCAGCTGCACCTGTTCCTGGTCGATCTTCATGATGCCACCATAGGAGTCGGACTGACCCTGGTTGCCGATGACGAAACAGTTGGAGAGCGACGAAATCTGGAAGTCGTTGCCGATGCCCGCCATAGGGCTGCCTTGCGGCACGATGTACTGGAAGTCCTTCAGCACCTCGAAGACCTCTTCTTCTGTAAGCGGGTTTGGATACTTCCGCTCGATGCGTGCGATCTCGCGCGCGATGCGATGGTGCATGTCGTCGGGCGTCAGCTCGTAGATGTTGCCTTCACTGTCTTTCAGGGCGTATTTGTTGGCCCAAACGTCGCCAGCCAGACTGTCGCCATGGAAGTATTCCTTTGCAGCAGCCTTCACTTCTTCCAGCGGATAGATGTGGTATTCCTGTTGCGGCTTTTGGGCTTCTGGGGTATGAGCCTTGTCGTGAAGTGCCTCTTGTTTGTCAACGACTTGAACGTCATCTTGCCGCTCCAGCTGCTTGGTGTCGAAACCAGTGCTGCTGCGGTATTTTTTCATTTCAGAAAGGTTCTGGTCTTCTACAGGTTGTGGCGTTAGGTCAGGTAGGTCGTCAAAGAGTCCGGGTTCCAGACTAATCTGCGTAGAGCGTGACTTCATATCGTTGAGAATTAATATGTTGTAAAAAGAAGAGGGGCGTTTTTCTCTGCCTCGTTTCAGTTTGCTAAATTAAGCAAACGCAAGAATTCATAGCAAGCAAAAATGTTATTTTGGTAGAGATTTTTATCAACAAATGCTGTTGATAATTTTTTTGCTTTGACTGTCAACGCGGTATGGGTTTTTTCCAAAAAATCAGGATTTATGGTCTAAAAATCGAGATTGAACGACAGATAGAACTGGGGCTTTTTGCTGATGCGTCCGTCTTCGATACCCCAGGCCATGTCGCCTCTGATGAAATAGCCGAAGACCGTCGTGCGTAATCCGAGTCCTATGCCGCCGACCAACGGGTTTTTCTGTTCGGTGACGCTGATATGGAGGTTGCCGTCGTAATGGTGTGAGGTGTAAAGCGAGTTGTCGAGGTCATACGGGTTCCACCCTGTCCATGCTGTGCCGAGGTCGCCGAAAGCGACGATCTGGAAGTTCTTGATGAACTGCATGTTGATGGGACGGTCGGTGAAATAGGTGAAGACGGGTAAACGCAGCTCACTGTTAAGGACGACGAAACTGTTGCCGTTGCGGATGTTCTGGCTGAAACCGCGCATGTTGGTAGCCAAGGTCTGGTAGGCGTAGTTCTGGCTGTAGTCGATGGGCGTCCGTTCGTCGAATTTGGCAAAGATCCAGTTGTCGACACCGCCCATATAATAGATGAGTCGGCTTTGGCCAAGCGAGGTGCTGCCGGCAAGACGGTTTGCCCAGATGAAATTGCGATGGATGCGTGTGTAATTACGGATGTCGAAACCGGTCACAATCAGGTTGCTGGTGTTTCGGGCGGCCAATTGATAATACTCCGCGAAGACTTTGCCACGGGTGCCGACATACAGGTTGGTCTCCAGTTTTTTGGCATTGTCGTAGACGAGTTCGCCACGCACTCCACCCCAGTTTTCCATCGTGTTTCTGTCGGCTAGGCTGCTGTCGTCGACCGAAAGATTGACACGATAATCGTTCCTGTAGATCACAGTGCCACGCAAGCTCAATGTTTCGTTGAAGGGATAGCTTAAAGTGTAAAAGGCCTCGTCGGTGAAAGTGCGGTAATAGTAGTACTGAAATTGGTCGTCGGTGACGAAGCGGTGAAAGGTCAGCGATTTGTCGAGACGTTTGCTGAGGTCTCTGAAACGCACGATGTATTCGTTGTTGACGAGCGAGGTGTTGAGTTTGACGCCCAAGTCGATCTTGAAGTCTTCCATGAGGTCGGTGAGTGTAGTGCCTAGGAAGACGTTGAATCCGGAGTTGAGATAGACAGGCGCATGGCCGCCGGTGAAGGGCTGGTAGCTGTAGTTGAGGCAGCTGAAGTCGATCTGGCTGACCAGTTCGTTGGTGAAGAGTTCGACATAATAGTTGTTGGGTCGCTGTATGCTGTCTTTCTTTGGAGGCTTGACGGGGATGGGCTGCGCCATAGGCTCGACACTGGATATGGGGTTGCCGATGCTGTCGAATACAGGACGTTTCCGTCGCGCTTGCCGGTAGCTGGTGGAGAAACGGTGTTTCGAGCTGTGTTTCAGCGTGTCGGGAAGACTGTTTTTCTGAAGATCCGAGAGCCTTTTTTGGGCATAAGGATTCATTTGGTTCGTTGCAGCTTCAAGTGTATTCGTCAGATAAGGCGAAAGGAAGAATTTTTCTCCTTTTTTGTCGGGTAATAGCATGACGACGCGTTTCTCCCGTGGATGATAGCTGTAGTCGATGATGCTGGAAGAATAGTTGGTGAGTTGGCGCGTTCGGGTGAAATAACGGTAGTGTATAGTGGTGTCGATGTAGCTGATGGCGCTGTCGATCTGGGCTTGGAAGAGGTTGTAAAAGCCACTGCTGTCGCAGAGGTAGAGGAGGCTGCCGTCACGGAGACTGTTGGGCGCAATGCTGTTGGACACCTTGCTTCGGGTCAGGCTGTGCAATTGCGGCGTTTTGTGAACATAATCGTAGCTGAAGAGATTGAACTGCCGGTTTTGCGTGTCAGGTTTCGTCTGGCGGTCCAGCGTCGTGCCGGGGCGGTTTGAACTGAAATAGATCTGGCGGTCGTCGGCCGAGAAGACGGGCGACAGGTCGGTATAGAAATCGTCGGTGATTTGTTCGGAAGTGTTTGAGAACAGGTTATAGACGTAGATGTCGGGCTTGCCGTTGCGGGTGGCGGCAAGAACGATCTTGCGGCTTTTATGGGCGTAAGCGAAGGCGGTCACTTTTTGGAATTCGAAGAGATAGGTGCTGGCTTGCTTTCCACTGGCGATATCCAGGTTGTAAAGCATGATCTTGCCCTCTTCTTCAAGGATGAAGGAGAGGATCTCGCCGTTGGGATGCCAGGCGAGGAGCGGATAGCTGCAGTCAGGCCGCAGGTCGGAACGATAACCTGCCCTGAAGGCTCTGTGCCGCTTGCCGCTCTGCAGGTCTTCGACCCAGAGTTCGATCTTGCCTTCGGTGTTGCTGACATAGGCCAGGTGCTTGCCGTCGGGGCTGATCTCGGGCTGGAAGAAGGTGCGGTAGTCGCGATAACGCAGCTTCATGTCCGATTCGGGACGGTGTTGCAGCAGGCCATCGTAACGCTCCCTGTAGAATCCATACCAGTCTTTGAGGAGCTCCTTGTATTTCTTGCCTGTGACATAAAGAAGCGCTTTCTTGACGTTTTGGGTGCTTTGCGAGAGGTCAATGATCTCGGAGAAAGCCCTTGGACCATAGTTTTCCTGGATGTAATTCCAGAAAGAATGCCCGGCTATGGTGGCGTCGTCGTCACGTAGCTGGTTGAGTTTTTTGTAACGCCCGCTGAGGATACCGCTCTGCAGACGGTCTTCCTTATAGCTGTCCCAGTCGTCGGCGATATAGGCACAGAGACCATTTTGAAACCACTCGGGGATTTCGTAACGGTAAGAGCTGCGTATCTGTGAACCGATGCTGGTGCCGTTCATGGCCTGTTGCATCAGCAGCTGTGCGATACTTTTCCGGATCTGGGTCTCGAAGTGCTCGTAATTGCCGTCGAAGCAGAGAACGGCTTTGGTGCCGATGATTTTGGTAGTGCCTCCCGTGTTGCCCGATTCCTCTTCCTCGTTATCGATGTTGCTTTGCTTGAAGTCGCTCATACGGTTGAAGATGATGAACTGCATTTTTTTACCAAAACGGCTGTCGAGTCGCGACTCCATGATAGGGATCAGCTGTGAGGCGTATTGTCGCACATATTGGGCAAAGTCCTCACCGCCTTGATAGTAATAGATGTCGAAGTTGTCGTAGCGATAGTACGACCATTTGAAGTCACCCCATTGCACACGATTCTTGCCGAATTCCATGTTCATGCCGTTGTAAAACTGCGCATGCAGCGTCGTCGTTGTCAGCGACAGCAGGAATAGCAGGCATAGCGTTCGAAATGGGTGCGACATAATGGCGAAAATGAAATGACAAAATTAGGCATTTTCTTTGAAACGAACGATAAGGCTCCCGTTTTTCCCATTATCCCGTTTTTTCCTTTATTTTTGCACTTCAATCGTATGTCTATGCTGGATTACACTTCATTTTTATTCAATCCTGTCTTTGGAGAAAACACCTATGTCGTCTACGATGAGACAAAAGAGTGCGTCATCATCGATCCCGGATGTTCTTCCCCCCGTGAAGAGGAACGGCTGTTTTCCTTCATCGATTCTAACAGGCTGAAGCCCGTCATGGTGTTGAATACCCATGGCCATATTGATCATATCATGGGTAATGCTGCCGTCTGTAACCGCTATCATGTCAAGGCGGCTGCCAGCGCTGCGGCGCGACCCTATTTCACCGATGCTGAACAGCAGTTCAGGTTCTTCGGTTTACAGGGCCAAGGGACGTTTCCATTGCCTGAAGGCGTGCTTCATGATGGTGATATCGTGAAGGTGGGCACTGGGCAGCTTGAGGTGATCGCAACGCCAGGCCACACCGAGGGCTGCATCAGCTTTTATGCGGAGGTGGAAGGGGCTGTCTTCACTGGCGACGCCCTGTTTTGCCGCAGCATAGGCCGCACCGATATGCGTGGAGGCGACTATGAACGGCTATGCAAGAGCATCCGCGAACGGCTTTATCATCTGCCCGACGATACGGATGTGCTCCCTGGTCATGGTCAGATGACAAGTATCGGGGAAGAAAAAGATTTCAACCCTTTTGTGACGGGTTAAAAAATAGTGTACATTTGCTTTGTGTTAAAGCGGCTTGTTTTATTTCTATTCATGTGGATAGCCTGTGTTCCCTTTTTACGGGCGCAGGAAGGAAACCGTGTTGTCGATAGCCTGTTGGACATGGTCAGGTCGAGCCAAGGACGGGAGCGGGTGGAAGCCCTTTTAGCGCTTTCGTGGGAGATGGCCGGCATCTCGTTCGACGACGGCATCGCTTATGGCGATCAGGCCGCAAAAGAAGCCTATGTGTCGGGATTCAAGGACTTGGAGGCAAAGGCTTATTATCGAAACGGTTATCTGTATTTAAGCAACTACGACCTGGACCTTTCGTCGTCCTATCTGAAAAGGGCGTTGCCGTTGTATCAAGAGTTAGGCGACAAGGCTTTTCTCTTTGAGGTCTATTGGAATCTTGCATTGGGAGAACTGCTGATGGGCAATCTCGACACCTCTCACGTCATTTATGAATCGGCATTCGATATTGCCAGTGAAATGAAGGACAGCGTAGCCCAATATGATGTGCTCAATAATATCGCCGTAATCTTTTATGAGAAAGGTCAAATCGACGAAGCCTTCGACTCGTATCTCCGTGCAAAGCGAATCGCCGAGTTCATGGGCGACAGTCTGCGTGTGATGTCGGTCAACCAGAATCTCGCCACCTTGTATTTCGAGTTGGGCAATTGGGAAGTGGCGGCGCGACTGTATAAGGCCATCTTGCCTAAATTGGAGGAAGAGGGCAACATAGAACATCAGATGTCGGCTTATCGCAATCTTGGACTTATCTATGAACGGGCTCTCCACGATTCTGATTCCGCATTGTATTATCTTCAGGTCTCCAATGCGTTGAGCCCTTCGCCCGACCGCGATGCTGTCGTGTCGGAGAATCTGAACGACATAGCGGAGATCTATATGCAGCAAGGCAAGTCACAGGAGGCGGAGCCGCTCTTTCAGCGGGCCCTCTCGATAGCTGAGGATCTAGGCCATGCACGCGGAAAGCAGTCGGCATATCTGGGATTGAGTGACATCAGCTATAAAAGAGGTGACTATAAGGCTGCCTTGGACTATCTGGAGAAATGTGTCGGGGTGGAGCAAGAACATGGGGCCAAACTTTACGAGACCATGATAAAAAACAGACTCGTGATGGTGTATGCCCGCATGGGCCTTTACGATAAGATGGAGTCCGCATTCCATGAGTTGGAAGCCTTGAACGAGGAGAATCAGTCGGAAGTGAACAGACTCCGCATGGAAGAAAACCGCATGCAGTTCAATTTCGAAGAGCTGATACGACAGAACAAGGAGATGGCAGAAACGCAGGATGGTCTGCTGCGTCAGATGAAACGTTACAAACTGGCCTTTTTCGGCGTGTTGGCTGTCGCCGTATGCCTGCTGTTAGCCCTGCTGATTGCCGACTTCAGGGAAAGGCGGTAAATTTTTTGTTTTATTGCTCGGCATCTCAAATAAAAAGACTAACTTTGCCCATCGTTTACGAATGACGTTGTGATTTCATGACAATATGTTGCCTTAGTATGAAATCAGCCCATCGAAACGTTTGTTTGTATGTACTAAATCTTTAATAAATCACAAGTTATGGTTGAAAACATCACTTCTTCAAAACAAGCCATGGAGCTCGAAGCCAAATACGGAGCTCATAACTATCACCCGCTGCCGGTCGTTCTTGCCAAGGGCAAGGGCGCTAAGGTTTGGGATGTCGAAGGCAAGGAATACTATGATTTCCTGTCGGCTTACTCGGCAGTGAACCAAGGCCACTGCCACCCGAAAATCATCAA
Organism: uncultured Bacteroidales bacterium; assembly: GCA_946407975.1. Lineage (GTDB taxonomy): Bacteria > Bacteroidota > Bacteroidia > Bacteroidales > F082 > Limimorpha. Next base: position 36,174 of record CAMJQC010000015.1, on the reverse strand, counting down.
GGCTTTGACGGATCAGGCACAGCGTCTTACGCTGAGCTCTCGTGCCTTCTATAATGATGCGCTCGGCTCATGGGAAAAGTACGTCACCGAGTATTTCGGATACGATAAGGTTCTGCCGATGAATTCAGGTGCTGAGGCTGACGAGACGGGTCTGAAGCTCGCCCGCCGTTGGGGCGTGGTCTGCAAGGGCATTCCGAATGACAAGGTGAAAATCGTGTGCTGCGAAGGCAACTTCCATGGCCGTACCATCACCATCATTACGATGAGTAATGACCCTGAATCATATGCCAACTATGGTCCTATGACTCCTGGCTTCATCCGCATTCCTTATAACGATCCTGCAGCTCTTGAGAAGGTTCTCGATGAACAAGGTGATGAGATTGCCGGTTTCCTGCTCGAGCCTATTCAAGGCGAAGCTGGCGTTTATGTGCCGGATGACGGCTATTTGAAGAAATGCTATGATATCTGCAAGAAGCACAATGTGCTGTTCATGGCCGACGAAGTGCAGTGCGGTATCGCCCGTACGGGTAAGATGCTCGCCTGCGACCACGAAGGCGTGCGCCCCGACATCCTGATCTTGGGTAAGGCTTTGGGTGGTGGCGTGGTGCCCGTCTCGGCCGTCCTCGCCGATGACTACATCATGCTGAACATCAAGCCAGGCGAACATGGCTCTACCTTCGGTGGCAACCCCATCGCTGCCAAGGTCTCCATCGCAGCCCTCGAGGTCATCAAGGAAGAGAACCTCGTTGAAAAGGCCGACTATCTAGGTAAGATCTTCCGTGAGGAGATGACGAAGTTCCAAAGCCCGATGATCGAGAAGGTCCGTGGCAAGGGTCTGTTGAACGCCATCATCATCAAGCCGCGTAACGGCAAGGAAGCCTGGGACGTCTGCCTCAAGATGCGTGACCTCGGCGTGTTGGCCAAGCCTACACACCAGCACATCATCCGTTTTGCTCCGCCTTTGGTCATCACCGAAGCTGAACTGCGCGATGCCATCGGTCTCATCCAGAAGGCCCTCAAGTCGTTCGAATGATGAAGTTCGGAAATCAATCAAAAAAGGCCTCTTTGGAGGCCTTTTTTGTGTTATCAGACGGGGATTCTGTTACAGCATGACGGGGATTTCTTTGAAGATGTCTTCCACGGCATCTTCATATTCTTTTAAGGCGTTGAGCTTCTTTATCCTTCGCCAAACGGTCTGAGGCTCCTCAAAGGAATTCATAAGATAAGACCACAGTTCTTTCATCCTGCCCAGCACCTTTGGGCTGCCCCCGGCATGATGCAGACGGTCTTCGTAAAGGGCGACGACATATTCGTGAAGCCGTTCCGTGCGATTTCGTTCGTTGACAATTCCTTTGATGTCTTCGGCGAGGAGAGGGTTGGCGAGGAGACCTCGACCGAGCATGAATTCATCGACGGGCTGCACCGCTTGGCTGATCGTCGCAAAACTGCCTTTCGAAACGATGTCGCCATTATACACAAGGTGTGTTTTGACGAGCGGCATGAGTCTTTTGAAGGCTTCCACATCGGCTTCGCCTTTATAAAGTTGTTTCCCAATCCTGGGATGGATGATCAGTTCGCTTAACGGATAGCGGTTGAAAATGTCAAGGATAGGATAGATCTCATCAGCATTGAAATAACCCAGACGGCATTTCACACTGAAATCCACATCGATGGATTCAAAAACCTTTTCAAATAAGACAGCGACTTTCTCTGGATAGGGTAGCAATCCGCTCCCGCGCTTTTTGTTGGCGACACGGGGGAAGGGACATCCCATGTTGAGGTTGATGGCCTTATACCCCCGCGCTTTGCATTGATGGGCAAAACGCAGTATTTCTGCTGCGTCGGTGCTGAGAATCTGAGGGGTGAGGGTGCAGATGTCGTTATAGGCAGGGTCAATTTCTTCGGTCTGTAGGTTTTTGGCATGATCCTTTTGGATGCCCGTGAAGAAGGGCGTATAATACTTGTCGACACCCTTAAAATGTTGCCGAAACACGTTGCGGAAGGGTGCGTCGGTGATGCCTTGGAAAGGCCCTAACGACAGGATGGGATTAGGATTTGCGGAATCCATTGACGATGGATTTGATGACTAGGGCTAAAAGCAACAGTATAGAGATGATGAGCGCTCCCTCGAAGAGATAATCGCCGTGTCGGGCGTAGAAGGTGATTTTTGTGTTGGCTTTCAAGGTCTCGCGGATGGCATCGGGCACCCAATAAGATGTCTGCTGCAGCACGTCGCCTTTCTGGTTGAAGAAGCCCGACTTTCCCGTATTGGCCGAACGTGCCACGCAACGGCGGTTTTCGATGGCACGGAGTTTTGAAAACTCGAAATGCTGTTTGTAGCCCGGCGTATCGCCCCACCAGCCGTCGTTAGTGATGACAAAGAGGAGGTCAGCGCCTTTCTGGGTGAACTGCCTGACGTAACCGCCGAAAGCAGACTCATAGCAGATAGGCACTCCGATCTCATGATTTGCAAAGTGCATGTTAGTCGCGACACTGTCAGTCTTTAGAGTGCCGCGTGCAATGCCGACCGTTAAAGAGGATTTCTTAAGGAACTCCCATTCCGGCACCGCTTCCACGCCAGGCGTGAGCTGCGACTTGTTGCGGTGTTGCATGTCGAGGGTGTCAATGAGCAAGGCGGAGTTATGAGTGTAGTATGAGTGGCTGGAGTTCGGGATGGAACGGGCGGCAAAGTCGTTTTCCTGTCCTTCAGGAACCCATTCCATAGTGGTGGCGCCGATGACGTATGCGGTTTGCGGATGGGCGTGGGCGAACTGTCTGAAACAGCGTACCGACCAAGGGCTCTCAGGGTCATCCCACCAGATGCCTTCCTGAATGGCCGACTCAGAACTCACGACAAAACGTGTCTCGTCCGTCAGCAAAGGCTCGGCCAGACTGATGTTGCGTTGCAGGGTCTCCCTGTATTGGTTGGCATCGAACTGCTCGTTCCATGGGTCACAGTTTTGCTGTACCACGATGACTTCGACATCTTCTCCTTTTTCTTCGTAGTTGTTGTACATGACAAAACTGAGGCATAAAGGCAGCAAGATGGCGAATCCTGAAGCGATACTGTTTCTGTAGCTGACTTTTTTGTCTCTTCCAAGCGCTGCAATGAACGCGTTGCCTAGCAGTATGTTCACCAGCAGAACCCATAATGTTCCACCGGCAACTCCAGTGAATTCGTACCATTGCACCCAGTTATGAACGGTTGAAAACACATTGCCCAGGTTGAGCCAAGGCCATTTGCCCACCCAGTGATAGGTGAACAATTCGTAAGCCATCCAATAGGGAATGAGGATGAAGTTGCCCCAACGGTTGGGGCAGATAGCCTTTTTGGTGACATGGAACAGCCAGAACACAATGGTCATGAAAAATCCGTTCAGCACCCAGGCGGCAATGGCGGCTGGCGTGGCGTTCCAGACCCACCACGTCGTGCCTACATTCCATACCAAAAAAGCGAGAAAAGCGAGCCAAAACACATGGGCTTTTTCTCCCTTGGCGATTTTGTTTTCTAGAAACAAAAGAGGAATCAAAGCAATAAAAACAAAAGGGGCAAAGCCACGAGAGGGCCATGCTATAGTGAACAACAAACCGCTGAGTACGGCTAATCCGATACGATGGATTTTCTTCATGGGCAAAAATTATTTCGGCAAAAATACAAAATCTCTTTTGCCGTTTCATCTAAACGGTTGTTTTGGCTTGGTATTGCATGGTTTCATTTCATAACAATTCCAGAATCGAGAATAATCCTTATTTTTGCAAGGTCAATCCTCATTGGAATGAAGAAGATTCTCGTCATTAGATTCAGTTCCATCGGCGATATTGTGCTGACCACCCCTGTCATACGTTGTCTGAAACGACAACTTGGCGATGTAGAGGTGCATGTGTTGACGAAAGCCGCATACCAGTCGATCTATGGCAGCAACCCCTATATAGATAAGGTGTTTGTTTTGGACGATTCTTTAAAAGAGACCATAAAGGCCTTACGTGCTGAGCATTATGATTTTGTGGTTGATTTACACCGCAACTGGCGCTCTTTGCGAGTCAAAACGGCTTTACATCGTCCCGGGGCGACTTTTCCAAAACTTGACTTGAAGAAACTGCTCTACACCCGTTTCAAGATAGGCCGTTTGCCTAACGTCCATATTGTGGACCGGTATTTTAAGGCGGTTTCCAAACTCGGCGTTGTAAACGACGGGCAGGGTCTCGATTTTTTCATCGCTGATGGTGATGAAATGCATTATGAGGATTTGCCTGAGGACTTCAGGGACGGATTTGCCGCTGTCGTCATCGGTGGGCAGCATGCTACCAAGATCCTTCCAATGGGGCAAGTGGAGGAGGTTTGTCGTGCCTTGGATTATCCCGTCATTCTTATTGGTGGTCCTGACGATTTTGTTACTGGAGAGCGCATCGTCCAGCATGTCGGGATGCATGTGGGTAACAGTTGCGGCAGCCTCACCATAGGCCAATCCGCCTCGTTGCTGAAACTGGCTGATGTGGTTCTGACCAACGATACGGGCATGATGCACATTGCAGCGGCCTTGCGCAAGCCCATTGTTTCGGTATGGGGCAACACCGTGCCCGAGTTTGGCATGACGCCATACATGCCAACATGTCCGGAACGGTCCTGCATCATCGAGAAAAAAGGCCTGAAATGCCGTCCTTGCCATAAGTTGGGCTACAAGCGTTGTCCGAAAGGGCATTTTGCTTGCATGCAGGGACTGGATCCTGTTTTGATTGCGGATAAAATGAAGAAAATGATGGGAGATAAATAAAAAAAGCCGAGCGGACTCGGCTTTTTTTGGGGTGGTACCGACGGGAATCGAACCAGTGACACGAGGATTTTCAGTCCTCTGCTCTACCAACTGAGCTACGGTACCTCCGTTTTGCGGTTGCAAAAGTACTACTTTTTTTCTTACACCCAAGAAAAAAATGACGGAAAACATATAATTTTTTATTCTTTAATATGTTTTCACCTAATAATCAATGGTTTAAAAATCAATGAGTAGAAAGAAAGCAATAAAAATTTGCGTAAAGAGTTAAAAAAACGGATATTTGCACGCTCAAACGAGCGTGTTTTTCAAACACGATTCGTCAAACAAGGTACAAGCTACTAATTATGAGAGTTTTCAATACAAAAAGACTGCTTTCCTTTCTGCTTCTGGTTTTCATTTGTCAGGGTGCTTTTGCGCAAGCGGATGTCGATTCACCTTATTCCATATTTGGTCTCGGACAGGTGAAGGGCAAGTCGATGAATGCCCGTCTGAAGGGCATGGGCAGCGTCGCCAACGCCATGTCAGGTAAGAGCATGATCAACATGGAGAATCCTGCTTCTTATGCTATGATTGACTCTTTGGCTTTTTTGTTTGACGCTGGTATGTATTTCAAGACCTCCACCTTCAGTACCTCTACCATGTCGGAGCGGGCGAGCAACGCTTCATTCGACTACGTGGCCATGGCTTTTGGCGTTACCCGTTGGTGGCGCGTGGCTTTAGGAGTGCAGCCTTATAGTGCAGCGGGTTACAATATGGTAGTAAAAGGGTATGACGAGCACATTGGCAATTATGCCAACACCTACAAGGGGAAAGGAGGGATCAACCAGGCCTTTCTCGGTAACGCGTTCCGTTTGAACAAGCATATTTCTATCGGTGCCAATGTCAATTACATGTTTGGCGATTCCGAGACTTCGACTACGCTCTCATTTCCCGATTCGGCTTATATCATCCCGTCGCGCCGCGGCATCGATTTCATGGCTAGTTCGTTTATGTTCGACTATGGTCTGATGTATAACACGAATATCGGTTCTGATCTCAATCTGAGCGTAGGTCTCACTTATGATCAGGGCGTCAATCTGAGAGGAAAACAGACGACTTTTATCCGCTCGATTGAAGCGGGAGACGACAATGCTGTCGAATATACGATCGATACGGTCTTTTACAGCCAAAACGATACCGCGCGTTACCGTATGCCCCAGGGCTTCGGCGTCGGCATTGCCCTCCAAAAGGAAAACCGCTGGATGGTGGGCGCTGATTTCAACTGGACGCAGTGGAGTCGTTTTGCCCGTAATGGTGTGAACGAGTCGCTGCAAGACTCATGGCGTGTCGCCGTAGGTGGAGAATATACCCCTGTTTCCACCTCCGTGTCGAATTACTTCACCCGTGTGTCCTATCGTTTAGGCGGCTATTATGAGCAGACCTATATGAATGTCAACGGACATTCTCTCAATAAATTCGCCGTGACCTTCGGCCTTTCGCTGCCTTTGGCGAGAAGCCTTTCCAAACTCAATCTAGGCTTGGAACTGGGTCAATGTGGCACCAAGGCCGATCATTTGATACAGGAACGTTACGTCAACTTCACAGTAGGAATGTCGGTGTTTGAGAGATGGTTCCTAAAGCGCAAATACAGATAGGCTTCTGCACTTTTCAAGGCGTGTTTCTTTTTTTGGAACGATATTTGAAGAAGTCAATACAAAAAGGAATAAAATAAAAGTTTAACCATAAAAGATAAGAGAAATGAAAACTAAAAAGATTGTGTTGATGGCCGTTTTGATTGGAATGGCGTCAAGTGTTTTCGCACAGAATGTGGATGGACCCAAGTATGGTGCCGACAGCGTGAGTTGCGTCACCAACTTGTCAATGTACCGCGAGTACTACAAGCAATGGGAGGCTTCCAAGTTCTCGAAAGATGCCTTCAACATGGAAATGGTGTCGGCATGGAGAGAGGTGTTTCTCAACTGCCCTCGTGCCAGCCAATATGTCTATACCAACGGAGAAAAGATTATCGATTACTTCATCCGTAACAACCCGAAGGAAAAGGCAGCCTACATCGACACGCTTTGCATGCTGATGGATACCAGAGCCATCTGCTTCCCTGTCGATACCAAGACGGGAGCCTCTCAAGTCGCCAACATCATGGCTAAGAAAGGCTACCTTATTTATACCTATGATCCGCAGCGTTATGAAGAGGCTTACAATGTGCTGAAAGACGCTGTTGCCCTCGACGTGTCGCAGATCCAGGTCGGTTTCCTCGACTCTTACTTCCGCGCTGCTGCTGATATGGTGAACAACGATAAGGCCGACAAGATGATCGTCATCGATGTCTACCAGGAACTCTCCGAGGTGCTTGATGACAACATCAAGGTGCTTGCTGAGACTGAAAAGGAACTCAACACGGCTAGAGAAGACGCCGTGGCCGTCAACGACAATGACGCCATCGCCGGCTTCGACAAGCAGATTGAAAAGAACGAAAAAGCAATCAATAACTATAAAGGTGTGAAGAGCAACATCGACAACCTCTTCCAGCCGTTCGCTTCGTGCGAAGACCTGATCAAGCTGTTCACGGTTAAGATGGCTGAGAACCCGAACGATGTCAACCTCCTGAAGAGAATCACCATCATCCTCGATAAGAAAGACTGCACCGACTCCAAGCTTTTCCTTGAGGCCAGTAAGAACCTCTACGCCCTTGAACCTAGCCCGGAAGCCGCTTACAACATCGGTGTCCAGCTCTCCAAGGATAAAAAATATGGCGAAGCTGCCGGTTACTTCGAGCAGGCTACCAAGTCATCGAACAACGACCGTGTGTTCCGCGCCTACATGAACCAGGCGAGATGCTACTACCAGTCAGGCAGTTTGGCAAGAGCCCGCGATGCCGCGCGCAGAGCCTCTCAGGTCGACCCGACCGATGGCAAGCCATACCTCCTCATAGCCGAACTCTATGCGAAGAGCGCAAGCCAATTCAGTGGCGACATCGAGAGCAAAGCCGTGTTCTGGGCTGCTGTCGACAAGTGCCAAAAAGCCAAGCAAATCGATCCTTCGGTTACCGAAAGCGCCAACGCCTCGATCAGAGCTTATTCACAATACTTCCCGCCGATGGAGACCATCTTCTTCAACGACTATAGCGAAGGCCAGAGCTTCCATGTGGGTGGCTGGATTGGCGAAACGACAACTGTCAGAGCTAGAAAATAATTGACACACGCGCATAAGGCACGAATAGTGAGCAACATCATGGCCCTTGGGGTCATGATGTTGTTTTCGTGTGGGAACCCCGATGCCATGGTGAGGACGTTGGCTACGGATGACACACTCTCAGGCATTGTCGCCGATAGCATCGTGTTCATCCGCAGCGATTCAGGCAGGATAGAAATGAAACTGACGGCATCCCAGATGATCCGTCAGGATGGCGACAGCAGCAGCCTGGAGTTTCCCAAAGGATTCGTCTCCGTTTTCTTTGATAAGCATCAGAACAAGACCTCGGAACTGACAGCCGACTATGGCAAAAACTACGGCAGTCTGATAGAGGCCGCCGGCAATGTGAATATCATTAATTTTGGCAATAACGAAAAACTCTTTTCTGATAAGCTGTATTGGTATCAAGACACTAGAATGATCCATACCCGTTCTCATGTGCGGATTGTGACGCCCGACAAGGAGATCGAAGGCGACAGCCTGGTAGCCAAGGAGGATTTTTCGGAATACACCATCTATAACGGCAATGCCTTGCTTGATTTGGACGAAGACTTATGAATGACTGGATCATAGTAGCGATTACGCTGTTTTTCTCGGCTTTGTGCTCAGGCTTGGAAATTGCTTTCAATAGCATCAACCGTTTGCAGCTGGAGGTGGATTACAAAAAAAACACTTTCTCGGCACGCGTCATCACTTATTTTTTTAGGAACCAGTCGCGTTTTATCACGACTCTGCTTTTGGGCAACAACATCGCCTTAATCGTATATGGCATTACCATCGCACGCATTCTTGAGCCTTTTGTCAATAACATTTTGCCGGCATCGCTGAACAACGATTTCATGATGCTGCTGGTGCAGACCGTTCTTTCGACGCTGCTCATACTGCTGGTCGGCGAGTTTCTGCCAAAGATTCTGTTCCGCATCAATCCCAACGCCATCTTGTCTTTCTTCGCTTTCCCGACCTATGTGTGCTATTGGCTTCTTTATCCGCTGACTTTGATTTATACGGGAATTTCAGAACTGATCATACGCCTGTTTTTCGGTATCAAGATAGGGAAGGAGGAATACAAATTCAGCATGGTCGATTTTAACGACTATATTGCTGAATACGCCGATCCGGTCGAGGCTGACGAAGATATGCAGCAAGAGATCCAGCTCTTTCAGAATGCCATCGAATTCCGTTCTGTCAAATTGAGAGAATGCATGGCACCCCGTAATGAGATTGAAGCAGTGAAGACGAACGATTCTTTGGCCATTTTGAAAAACCGGTTGGAAGAAACCAAACACTCGAAACTGGTTGTTTATGCCGATAACATTGACAATATTGTCGGATATGTGCACCTTAACGACCTTGTTCGCGCCATGGCAGACGGCAAGCAACTGCTGGTCTCCGAAATCATGCGTCCTATCGATTTCTTTCCAGAGACCTATACGGCAGACAAGCTTTTAAAGCATTTCATCCAAAAACGTCAGGGCGTGGCTGTGGTGGTTGATGAGTTTGGCGGTACCGCAGGCATCGTCACGATGGAAGACGTCATCGAAGAGATTTTTGGGGAGATTGATGATGAATACGATGAAGAAGAGGGTGTCGAGAAGGTCGTCGACGATCACACTTACGTCTTTTCAGCCCGTCTCGAAATCGATTATATCAACGAAACATACGACTTGAATCTGCCGGTTTCCGAAGACTATGAAACGCTGGCTGGCATGATTCTGCATTATTGCGAAGACATACCGGCAGCGAACGAAGAGTTGACGATAGGAAACTATAGGATAAAGATACTCAAGGCCTCCGAGGTGAAATTGGAAGAAATTGAGTTGAGTGTGGTTGACATTTAACGGTGGTTTTAGCCTGTCAAAAAACAAAAAAGTTCAACAAAAGCGTTGTCTGTTGGTTTTTTTACTAAATTTGCACGCTTTTTTTGAAGGTATTTTTTAGAAATTAATTAGACAAATAGATAGAAAACTATGGCAGCAATTGAAAAAATCAGAAAACATTCTGGATTGTTAATCGCAATTATCGGTATTGCCCTTTTGGCATTTGTATTACAGGACCTTTTCCAAAGCACCGGAAGGAACCGTGAGTACAATGTTGCAGTGGTAAATGGAGAGAAGATTCCTTATCAGGATTTTGAGAATCAAAGAGATAAGGATATGGAAACCCTTAAGAGACAGACTGGTGCCAATCCTAGTTCTACCGAGACTTACAGACAGTATAACAACACCTTGGACAAGATGATCAAGGATCATATTATGAACAAGGAATATGAAGATCTAGGCATTAACGTCTCTTCGGACGAGCTGTACGACATGTTTGTGGGCGATAACCCTCACCAGTGGGTTGTGCAGACCTTCACCAAATCTGACGGAACTTTCGACAAGGAACTGGTGGAGAATTATCTTCAGAATCTGAATAGTCTTAATCCAGAGATGCGCACGCAATGGGTTGACTTTGAAAGAGCGGTAAAGGAAGACCGTTTGACGAAGAAATATTCAGCGCTTGTCAACAACTCCTACTTTGTGCCTACCAAGATTGCTGAACTGTATTATGACAGGAAGAATGACAAGGCTTCGGCTGAAATCGTTGGCCTTCGTTATACCACCATCCCTGATTCTATTGCCGAGCTGGAAGTCACGGATCGCGACAGACAGGCTTTCTACGACGAATACAAATACAGATATAAGACGGAAGAAGTCCGTAACATCGAGTATGTCGTATTCGACATTGAGCCTTCCATGGAAGACCGTCAGGATGCCCTTCAATTTATCAAGGACATCAAGCCGGAATTCACCGATAGTGATAATGCCGCCAGCTTTGTCAATGCCAATTCTGACCAACGCTACGACAGCACCTGGATGGGAAGAAAAGACGTCCCCAAACAGATCGAAAAGCCCATCTTCGATGATGGCAACGGAATTGGTTATGTGTTCGGACCTTATGAACATGACGGTTCCTACAATCTCGTTCGCATCGTCGATATGCAGAACCGTCCCGACTCTCTGAAAGCCAGCCATATCTTGATCAGTTATGCCGGTGCTTTCAACAGCCAGGCTACGATTTCAAAGGAAGATGCCAAAGCCAAGGCTGACAGTCTTTTGAATGTTTTGAGAGCCAACTCGAAAAACGAAGGCCTCTTTGCCGACCTGGCCCGTCAATTATCAACCGACCAAGGTTCAAAAGACAAGGGTGGAGACCTCGATTGGTTTACCGATGGTACCATGGTGAACCAGTTTAACGAATATGTCGTCAACAACCCCGTGGGTAGTATCGGCGTTGTCGAAACACCTTTCGGCTATCATATCATCAAGGTGACCGGTAAGACCGTCGCTCTTCCTAAAGCACGTTTGGCCGTGTTGAGACATGACATTTCGACCAGCACCAAGACTTATCAGAACATCTTTGCCGATGTCAACAGATTCGTCACGGAAAACAAGACCAGCGAACAGTTCAACACTGCCATCGAAGAACAGGGTTTGAACAAGCGCACCCAGCAGCGTCTGAGAAAGTCGTCGTATCAGATTGCAGGTATCGACAATCCGCGCCAGATTATCCGTTGGGCTTTCGATGATAAGACGAAAGTTGGTGACATCTCCAATATTTTCGACCTTGACAATATGTTTGTTGTGGCCACTTTGACCGATATCATCCCCGAAGGTTACGCTCCGATGTCAATAGTCTCTGAGCAGGCCAAATATCAGATCCTTAACCTCAAGAAAGGCGAGATGGCGGTTGAAAAGATGAAGGCCTGTGGCAATGATGTCAAGAGAATGATTGAAGAATTGGGCGCCGAATCCGATACGATTACCAGCATTTCGCTCAATGACCGTGTAATGGGTAACTTTGGTGTCGAATCCGATATTATTGGCACGATCTTCGGAATGAAGGAAGGCCAGGAAGTCGGCCCTGTTGCCGGTAATTCCAGCGCATTCATCATCAAGAACGTCAAATTCGACGAAGCCCCCAAGAAGGATGATTTCTCCGAAACCATAAAAGAAAGAGTTACTCAGTTCCGCAACAAGGTGCTCAACGACGGTATCTACAAAGCCCTGTTTGATGGTGCCAAGGTTGAGGATAACAGAGTTACCTTCTATTGATTTTATAGATAGTATCGTTATTAAGAAAGGGATGTCGAATCAGTTTCGGCATCCCTTTCTTAATGGTACTCGGTTGCTGAGGCCGCGGTTTAGAATCCCATGCTAAACCAATACCAGAACTTGTCTTCCATTTCCTTCCACGCTTGCCGTGTAGCGCCAGCGAAGTCGGAACTATATTGGTTGAGCAAAAGGGTGGCTTCTTTTGTCTTGCCGTCCTGGATGAGTGCCAGGGCTTTCTTTTCCACATTTGGAATCTCGTCGAAGGCCTTGTCTTCGAAACGGACTACATTATTAAGCAATGTCTGGCGGGTGCGTCCCCATTGCACAGTGGCTAGTTTGTTGGCCTTGCGATAATGCCAGATCCAGGCTTCGTCGCGATACCTCAGCTGTCCGCATTTGTCGAAGCCGTCAGGAACGACGGTCGATCCCGAGAACAGCGGGATGCGCGGGCTCTGACCCGGGTTGTCGCAAGCCATCCAACAGATGGCGCCGATTTCGTCGGGCATCCAGCTGCGGCATTGGATGATGTGATGGTAGCTGCTCCATGCCACGGAGACGGTACGCTTGAAATCGACGGTGCCAGGAGCGAGGTAATTGAGCGTGTTCATCATGGCGCTGCCAATCCAGGGATTAGCTACGGGACTGATTATGGTGTCGTTGACTACAGTGCCGTCTTCCAGTCTTTTCTTGGTCACCATCTTGATGTTTTGCGTCATGTCCATATCGGTGCCTTCATAGGTGGTCTTGAATAAGTCCATGACGGTGCGAACGTCAACTTTTTCAGCTGGTTTCACCGAGAAGGGCAATTCGTCCATATCCATGTTCAGGTTGAGCGAAGGAGCCAGTTGGTTGAGAATGAAGTACTCGCGTTCACGGTAGTTCTTTCCGTTGCTGTAGTCGCTGCCAAAAGCCTTAAAGAAAACGAAATCGCCTTTGCCGTCCCAAAGACCGTATTTCTTGGCTACGGCCTCGCAGTTGTCGCTGCACATGAAGTCTTTGCTCTTGCGTTCAAGTTTGCCGATGCGGGCGATGTTGGCCGAAACTGCCACCTCGTCGTCAGGCACGCGCTTGGCGGCCCAAACGCCACCGATCTTGTCGGGACCTTCGCCGAGGACCTCCATCTGCCATACTTCGTTTTTGTCGGCGATGGTGATGCATTCGCCACCGTCGCCATAACCATAGTCTTTGACAAGTTGTCCGATGAGTTTAATGGCATCGCGTGCATTGTCGCAACGCATCAGGGCGACACGCTCCAGTTCTTCGATGAGGAACATTCCTTTCGGGTTGACCAGGGTGTCAGGACCGGAGAAAGTGGTTTCGCCGATAGCCAGCTGCTTTTCGTTCAGGCAAGGATAAGCGGTGTTCAGGTAAGCATAGGTGTGAGCTACTTGAGGAATCTCTCCCGCCAGCTCTACGCCACGGTTGTCGAAGGGGTCCTCAGTGTGCATGGTGCCTTTGTAGACTTTGTGCATCTCGCCTTTTTCATGGTCGGCCGCCGGCTCCCAGCGCATCCAGGTGCGATAGCGCCCGTCACAGGTGTGCGAAGTGATGACCGAACCGTCAGTGGAAGCTTTTTTGCCCACCATAATACTGGTGCAGCATGCTCCGTCGAGCATCTCCTGGTTCTCGTCCTGGGCTTTCACACCTAAGCCAAGCAACAACATGGCACTTAATAGTAATGACTTGTAGATTTTCATTTCAGATAGATTTTGAAATACTTGTAAATTATTGATAATTAATAAATTGTAAACGATAGTAATTTGGCCTTTATCCAAGACCTTCCGTTTTCAAATTTACAAAAGAAAACGACGTATTCGTCCGGTTTATGGAAATCATCAAAAATTTCATCAAAACGAAATTTCAATCATTCAAAATGTTGTATCTTTGAAGCGATTTTGCAGCCGAAATGAAAAACAGCCTATATATAGCAACCCAAAACTATATCAACATTAAACGGAGAGACCGTTTTTGACTGTTTTTGATTGTGTTTTTGCACAACTTTTCAGTGAAATCAAATAATCTTAATCAACAATTAATCATAAAAACATCATAACCATGGAATTACCATTTGCAGAAGCGTGGAAAATCAAGATGGTTGAACCTATCAAGAAATCCACCCGCGAACAACGCGAAAAATGGCTTGACGAAGCCCACCAGAACATCTTCATGCTGAAGAGCGACTATGTGTACATTGACCTGCTGACCGACTCTGGCACGGGCGCTATGAGCGACCGTCAGTGGAGCGCCATGATGATGGGTGACGAGAGCTATGGCGGTGCCCGTTCTTTCTTCCATATGAAAGACACCATCTCCGAAATCACAGGCTTTGAATATGTCATCCCGACCCACCAAGGCCGTGCTGCTGAGAACGTCCTGTTTTCATACCTTGTAAAACCCGGTATGGTGATCCCTGGCAATGCTCACTTTGACACCACCAAGGGCCATATCGAGAGCCGTAAAGCCTTCGCTATCGACGTCACGGTCCCCGAAGCCTACGACACTCAGCTCGAAGTGCCTTTCAAAGGCAATGTTAGCCTCGAGAAGCTTGAGAAGGTGCTGAAAGAGAACAAGGGTAATGTGCCTTTCATGGTTCTTACCGTCACCAACAATACCGTCGGTGGTCAGCCTGTCTCCATGCAAAACATCCGTGAGACCTGCGAACTTTGCCACAAATACGGTGTGCCTGTCAATATCGACAGTGCCCGTTTCATCGAGAACGCTTACTTTATCAAGACCCGTGAAAAGGGTTACGAGAACAAGACGCTGCGTGAGATCTGCAAGGAAATGTTCAGTTACGCTGATGGCATGACCATGAGTGCCAAGAAAGACGCTCTCGTCAATATGGGTGGTTTCATCGCGACGAGAAAGAAGGAATGGTACGAAGGCGCCAAGTTGTTCTGCATTCCTTTCGAAGGCTTCCTGACCTATGGCGGTATGAACGGACGTGATATGGACGCCCTTGCCGTCGGTCTTAAGGAAAACCTCGAGTTTGACATGGTTGAGACCCGTATTAAACAAGTTCAGTATCTGGCTAAGAAACTCGACGAGTATGGCATTCCTTATCAGCGTCCTGCCGGTGGTCACGCCATTTTCGTTGATGCCGACAAGGTGTTGACCAACGTGCCTAAGGAAGAGTTTCCGGCTCAGACCCTGACCTGCGAGCTTTATCTTGAAGCTGGCATCCGTGCTTGCGAAATCGGTTACGTCCTTGCTGACCGTGATCCGGTTACCCGCGAGAACCGCTTTGGTGGCAACGACTTTGTCCGCCTCTGCATCCCGCGTCGTGTTTACACGAACAACCATATGGATGTCATCGCTGCCGCTCTCAAGAATGTTTACGACCGTCGCGACACGATCAAGCGCGGTCTTGAAATCACTTGGGAAGCCGAACTGATGCGTCACTTCACCTGCCAGTTCAAGAGACTGAAATAAAAGACAGCCTTTTTTGATTATCTTCCAATGGGAACATCTGCATAGCAGGTGTTCCCATTGTTTTGAAAAAAAGCGTACTTTTGCAGTATAAAGCAGCTAGTTTTTTGAAGATGACCATATCGGCAATTATCATAAATATCCTGTTCATCATCTGTCTTACATCGAGTGTCATGCCACGCGCACTGGGTTTGGTGACGGACGAGGATAAGTCTTATCAGAAATATCTCGTGCCTCTTTTGTTCGGCATCTCACAGGGAGTGTTGGCGGTAATCGGCTACAATCTAGGCAGGCTCATCTCTCACCTGTTCGTTTATATTGCTCGCTATATGGTTTTCGCGATGATGCTCGTCATCGCCATTAAGATGTTCCTTGATTCGATGAAAATGCTCAAAGGAAAAATGCTGTTTACGGTTAACAACAATAAAGAGATACTTTTGTTGACTGTTTTAGCGGCCATCAACACGCTTTTGATGTCGCTTTTGGGACCCTATTTCATGCCTTTTGGCAATTGGTTCTTTGTGGCGGTACTTGTGGCAGGTTTTTTGTGGGCGTTCTTCACGGTAAGGATCCCGTTCAAGCCTGAGATGATCAAGAAAGGGAGTTTTGTGGCGTTCTCGGCATCGGTATTTATGCTGATTATCGCAATCTTGTATATGTTTACCAATCTGATAGCATAAGAAATGAAAAAGGTTTTGTCGCTTTTTGCGGTCCTGTTCCTTGCTGTCGCAGTATGGGCTCAGCCGTCCGGTTATTATAATTCTGCCAATGGTCTTACCGGCAATCAGTTGAAAGTGGCGCTTCACAATATCATCAAGGGCCATACCACCATTACGTATGCTCAGATCTGGAATGCCTTTTGGAGTACCGATAACAAAGGGAATGGCGTTGTGTGGGACATGTATTCTGACCGTCCTGGCGGAACCCCTCCTTATATCTATCATTTGGGTCAAGACCAATGCGGGAATTATAAAGTAGAAGGCGACTGTTACAATCGTGAGCATTCCTGGCCTCAAAGCTGGTTCAATGAACAGACCACGCCGCGAACCGACTTGCATCACATTTTTGCTACCGACGGATTTGTCAACTTTAAACGAAGCAACCATGCTTTTGGCGAGGTGCGGTCGGCCGACTGGATCTCTAAAAACGGTTCGAAGCTGGGGCCTTGCAAGACTCCGGGCTTCTCGGGCACCGTTTTTGAACCCATTGATGAGTATAAAGGCGATTTTGCCCGCGCCCTTATGTATATGAGTGTGCGTTATTACGGCGAAGATTCTGGCTGGGGGTCAAGCGACATGACCAACAAGTCGGAGATCAAGCCATGGGCGATGACGATGCTGTTGCGTTGGAGCGACCAAGATCCTGTCAGTCAGAAAGAGATCGACCGTAACAATGCCATTTATAACGATTATCAGCATAATAGGAATCCTTTTATCGACCATCCTGAATTTGCCCGTATGATCTGGGATCCGAACTGGTCTGTTTCGGAAGACATCCCTTTGAATGTCCCCGTATATCTTTTTCCAAACCCTGTGGAAAGGGGAGAAGCGGTGCATTTGAGCGGTAACGAATATAAGTTTGATGCCGTTGAAATCTGTGACTTATGTGGTCATCAGATTGCCAAAACCGCTGGTAATGCGATAGGAGGGCTTGAGATAGATGTTCCGGCTTCCATGGAGCCTGGGCTTTACATAGTACGTCTGATGAAGAAAGGACGCATCGTAAAGAATCTGAAACTTAATGTAAAATAAGTCCTAAGGACCTTACATCATCTTGCGGTGGCGGAAATAGATGTAGAACGCTACTGCTACGACAGCCATAAATCCTAATATCCCATAGAAAGCCCACGCCTTGTCCTGGAAGGGCAACTGGACATTCATGCCATAGAGGCCGGTGATAAAGGTCAAAGGCAGGATGATGGACGAAATCAGGGTGAGGATCTTCATCGTCTCGTTGGTCTTGTTGGTCTGCATCGAGTCGAAGGTTTGCGAAAGGCCCTCGATCAATTCCTCATAGTCTTCCGTCATATCCCATACTTTCTGATAATAGTCCAAGATGTTGCCCCAGTAGTCTTCCATATATTCCACATCCTCGGTGAAGCCAGTGATTTTACCGATTTCGAAGAGGTGGAAGAGCCTCAGCTGTGGCTTGAAAATGGTGTTGATGAGGATGAGATTCTTTCGCGTCACAGATATGCGTTCGATGATCTTCACCTGTTTTTCTTGAAGCAACTCGCGATTTATGAGTTCGACGTCGAGTCCGACCTTGCGCAGGAGATAGACCGATTCGGTCATCAGTTTCTCAAGGATGCGGTACAACAGGATGTCGGAGCTCTTCACGTTGACGTCTTCCTCGTTTTGGATGCGCTCCTCGTATTCGTTGAAAAGTTGCGATACGCCCCAGGGCTTTTTCTCCAAAGATATAATGTAGTCTTTGCCCCAGAACAGCTTCACTTCCTTGATTTTCACGAATTTGTTCTGACGGTCGAAATTAGGGAAATGAAGGATAAGGAAATAGTAGTCGTCGTAAATGTCTATCTTGGGACGTTGGTTTACCGATTTACAGTCTTCGATGTCTAAGGGGTGGAAATGGAACCGGTCTTTCAAGAATTCAAAATCCTCGTCCGTCGGATTGTTCAGATGTCGCCATGTCAGATTACCAATTTTCAGGCTGTTAATCATAGGCTTGCCCCCTTTCTGTCTTTAAAAGTGAATACTGCTTTCTACATCGGTGCAAAGTTTTTGCGCTGCGAAAATAGTCTTTTTCTTTTAAAAAAGAGTCAAAAACTGTGCTTTTGGTAAAAAAAAAGCTTAATAACCAATGTATTTGAAAGCAATAACGAATCGGAGAACAAGCGATTTCAACCTATTTCCACTCAAAAGTACGGATGATTTGATCGATATCTTGCCGTATGTAGTTGATGACGGGCTGCATTGAGTCGTTGTTGGGGAGGAAGTTGAAATACAGGGCTCCTCTCACGAAATTATGGGTGCTATCGGTGAGATAAAACTGCAAGGGTGTTGCCACAGTGCTGCCGTCCATCTCGATCAGCATGCCATAGACCTTATGCTCGTCGTTGATGATGAGGCTGTCGCGTATGCCGCTTGCTTTTTGCAGATGTTTGGTAAGCATCAAGTGGACATCTTCAAGATAGTCGCTTAAATTGCCTTTAACTTCTTTGTGAGTAAGATGTATTGATGCCTTGAAGGGATTCATGTTGATATTGACCCAGTTTTTCTCATCGGGACTATATGGGTCGTTGGTGATGACCGCATAGTTTGGACATTCGAAACGGTAACGCTCTACTGTGTCGACGGAAACATATTGCTTTTCGGGCAAGTCAATACGAAAATATCCTCTGGGTTTCGGCATATAGTTTTTTTCATGATGGCATGCTGTGAAGGCAACGGCTACAAACAGTAAACAGATGATATAGCGATTGATGCGGTTCATGTTCGGCCTCTTAAGGTTTGTAAACGACTTTCACTTCCTTGATTTTTCTTTCATCGGCATCGGTGATTTCGAATTGGAAGTTCTCAAAACTGAATTTGAAGCCGATTTCAGGCATGCGGCCTTCAAACTCAAGAATTAGGCCGGCCAGTGTATCGGCTTCGCCTTGCATAGGCTCAAAATAGTTCTCTGCCAAGCTAAACACCTTGCAGAAATCGACGATGCTGGTCTGTGCTTTGAAAAGGAACGTTTCATCATCGATTTTCGTATAATGCTCTTCCTGCTTTTCTTTATCAAATTCGTCGTTGATTTCTCCTACGATTTCTTCGATGACGTCTTCCATGGTGATGAGGCCAGAGGTGCCGCCATATTCATCGACGACAATGGCAATATGGATTTTCTTCTCGCGAAAATCTTGAAACAGGTCGTTGATTTTGCGGTTTTCGGGGACGAAGAAAGCGGGGCGGATGAGTTTTTGCCATTCGTATGACTCAGCGTCAAGATATGGAAGCAGATCTTTGACATAAAGGATGCCGACGACCTTGTCCAGGGTTTGTTCATAGATTGGTATTCTTGAAAACCCGCTGGTGATTACGGTAGCAATCATGTCGGCAAAAGCCATGTTTTTTTCAATGCCAACGATGTCGATTCGGGGTTTCATGACGCCGCTTACCTCTTTTTCGCTAAAGGTGACAATGCCTTTAAGCATCTGTTTTTCTTCTATCGGTGTGGATTCGTTAGTGGCAATTTCGACTGCAGCGGAAAGGTCGTCCATGGAGATGTCGGCTTTCTTTTTCTCTAAGTGTTTGTCCATGAACGAGGTGGATCCAACAAGCAGTTTGCATAACGGACTGAAAAGTCCAGCGAGGAAGCGTAGGGGCCGCGCCATGAAACGTGCCACTTTAATAGGACGTTTTGTCGCATATATCTTGGGTGTGATCTCTCCTACAATCAGAATCAGGGAGGTGACGACGACGACTTCAAGCAAAAAGGCGGCAATGGGGTAGTTGACCATGTCGAAAAGTTGGCTCATGATGTAGGTGGAAAGCAATGCAATGGTCACGTTTACGAAGTTGTTCGCAATAAGTATGGTGGCCAGGAGGGTTTTGGGCTTTTCTCGAAGTTTCATCACGAGCCTGCTCTTGTTGTCATCACGCGATTCGAGGTTGTCGAGATCGGCGGGTTGAAGTGAAAAGAAAGCCGTTTCACTGCTTGAGATCAATCCTGATGCAAGCAAAAGCACACATAGGACAACCAGTCCGATGATGGCGTTAATTGAGAATCCGGTAAAGAAATGATTTAGAATGACGGACAGGATTTCCGCAAGAGGTTCAGGGTCAGGGTCTGGTGTTTCCAAAACGTACGTGTTTTATAATTTCGCGGCAAAAATAGGAAATAATGCTGAATTACTAAAAAGAAATGCGGAAAATCGTCATTCCGCATTTCTAAAGGTTGTGTTATGAATTTGGTTTAGAATGGAAGGTCTTCTTCAGTAGTGGGTTGCCCTAAGGAATCGTTGATAATAGGTTGAACAGGCGCTTCTGCGCTAGGTGTCTCTGGAGGACGTTGGGCTATATTGGGCTGCTGTGTATTCTTTCCTGGCGCCATTTGCATGATCTTATCTACGATGATTTCGGTTACATAGCGTTGGCTTCCTTGTTGATCAGTATATTGACGGGTTCTTAGCTTGCCTTCGACATACATGAGATCGCCTTTGCAGTAGTTCCGGCGATGGTCTGCTATATCGTTGGCCAAATTGTTCCATATGACTAGATTATGCCAGTCGGTTTGTTCTACCCAGTTGCCTTCACGGTCGCGATAGCGTTCCGAAGTTGCCAGGGTCATTGTGACTTTTTTGTTGCCATTCTCGAATGTAGTGACTTCAGGGTCTCGACCAAGTCGGCCGATGAGGATTACTTTGTTTAAGCTTGCCATAATTTGGTAGTTAAGAGTTTAGATATAAATCGATTAGACGTGGAATCGGGAATTGGCCCAAATCCTTTTCAGAAGTCAAAAATATATTTTTTGTTTCAATGTTAGGTATTTTTTTGTCAAGAATAATTTCAATAAACTGCACTATCAATGTCTGATGAGTAAGTTTATGGGTGAAGATCCGAGACGCTTTGCCAACAGTGAAATTGTTTTGCTCTACAATCTGATGAAATAACGGATGGACGATGACTTCATCGATAGAGATTGCTTTTTCCGATTCAATCAAGGGGAAATCATAGAGTTTTGCCCAAATGTCGTCAGTGCCGCGTTGATGCAAATAGGTGGAGCCGTCCGTCTTAAAAACCAGATAATTGAAATAACGTGTTCGTGCCTTTGTTTTGTCCTGTTTTACAGGCCTTTTTTCTGTGGTATGGTTGGCATAGGAAAGGCAATGGGCCTGTATCGGACAGTTTTGGCAGTCGGGATTTTTCGGAATGCAATGTAGGGCGCCAAATTCCATCATGGCCTGGTTGTGAAGGCCGGGATGCGCGTGGTCGAGAAGCTCGTCGGCGATCTGTGCAATGCATTGTTGGCCTTCCCTTGTATTAATTGGTGTCTCGATGTCAAACAATCTTGATATCACCCGGTACACATTGCCATCGACAACGGCGTAAGGCAGATTGAAAGCGATGGAGGCTATGGCGGCTGCAGTGTAGTCGCCGATGCCTTGAAGTTGTTTCAGCTTGGCGTAGTCGGCAGGGAATGCGCCTCCGTATTGCGTCGAAACCTGTCTGGCACAGCGGAGTAGATTTCTGGCTCGGGAATAATAGCCTAATCCTTGCCACATCTTTAGCACTTCTTCCTCGGAAGCTGAGGCAAGATTCTCAAGTTTTGGCCATCGTTCAACGAAATGGAGAAAATAGTTTAGTCCTTGGTTTACTCGCGTCTGCTGAAGGATGATTTCTGACAACCATACATAATAAGGTGCCGGTTCGCTTCGCCATGGGAGAATTCTTTTGTTCTGTTCATACCAGTTTCTTAACAAGGTTTGAAAAGTCAAATTCATCACATTTATAGCAGATTAGATTAAAAAATTGGGCAAAACTATTTTCCGTATCAAAAATGTTCTTACCTTTGCCGCAAATTTACAACAAACTAATTATCTAACCATTAAATAATACAAAAAATGACAAAAGCAGAAATTGTAGCTCAAATCGCTAGCAAGACGGGTATCGAAAAGGGTGCCGTTCAGAGTGTTGTAGAAAACTTTATGGAAGCTGTTAAGGCTGCTATGGCGAAGGGTGAAAACGTGTATCTCAGAGGTTTTGGCAGTTTCATTATCAAGACAAGAGCAGAAAAGACGGGCCGTAATATCTCCAAGAATGTCGCCATCACTATTCCTGAGCATAAAATTCCGGCTTTCAAGCCCGCCAAGACTTTCATGAACGCAGTGAAATAATTGTTCTAAATAATATATATCATGCCAAACGGTAAAAAACACAAAAGACACAAGATGTCAACGCACAAGCGTAAAAAACGCTTGAGAAAGGACCGTCATAAGAAGAAATAACCTTTCTTCCTATGGGAGTCAGATGAGCAATAACACAACATTGGGAAATGTTGTGTTATTGCTTTATAATCAAAAAGCTTAAGGCAAATGCCGAGCTTATGAGAAAAATAGTAAAAAGTTTAACCTCTAATGAAAAACCATGTCTGAAGAACAACACGAAACAGTTGAAAAGAAGACGGTCGAGCGCGAGCTGATTATCAGTTCGCACACTTCAGAGGTTGACATCGCTCTGTTGGAGGACAAGACTCTTGTCGAACTTCACAAAGAGAAAACAAACAACCAATTTGCTGTTGGAGACGTCTATTTGGGACGGGTTAAGAAGATCCTTCCCGGCCTGAATGCAGCTTTTGTCGAGGTGGGCTATTCGAAGGAAGCTTTCCTTCACTACCTTGATTTGGGTCTGCAGGTAAATTCCCTGATCAAATTCAAGAATATGGTAACCTCAGGGAATGCCATTACCATGGACAAGTTTAAATTGGAACCTGATATTGAGAAAAACGGCAAGATAGGCGACTTGCTTAAGGCAGGAGATTTGCTTCCTGTTCAGATAGCTAAGGAACCTATCTCCACAAAAGGCCCCCGTATCTCTGCTGAGATTTCCTTTGCAGGCCGTTATCTCGTTCTGGTGCCTTTCTCCAACCGCATTTCGGTATCACAGAAAATTCGCAGCAGCGAGGAACGTAACCGTTTAAGACGGCTCATACAAAGCATCCGTCCCATGAATTATGGGGTCATCATCCGTACTGTAGCGGAAGGAAAGAAGGTGGCAGACCTGAACGCTGACCTTATGACCTTAGTTGAAAAATGGGAACGCTGCATCGTAGAAATGAAAAAAATGACGAATTACGGCAGGATGGTGAGCGAAATGGACCAGACTTCTGTAATGCTGCGTGATTTACTGAACGAATCGTTCAACAACATTCATGTTGACGACGAGTCACTCTATGAAGAAATTCGGAGCTATATCCGAACCATCGCTCCGCAAAAAGCCGACATTGTAAATCTCTATAACGGTAAAGACCCTATCTTTGAGCATTTTAATGTCGCCAAACAGATCAAAGGCTTTTTCGGACGCATTGTCACCATCAGAAACGGTGTTTACCTCATTATCGAACACACCGAGGCCATGCACGTCATCGACGTGAATAGCGGCCACCGCGTGAACAAGGAGAATTCGCAGGAAGAAAACGCTTTTCTGGTGAACCTCGAAGCTGCTACGGAGATTGCACGCCAACTACGTTTGCGCGACATGGGAGGCATTATCATCGTCGATTTCATCGACATGCATGATCCTAAACATCGTAAGCAGCTGTTCGACAAACTGACCGAAGAGATGTCGCGTGACCGTGCCAAACACACCATATTGCCAGCGACGAAATTCGGGCTTATTCAAATCACCAGACAAAGGGTAAGGCCGGAGACAGAAGTCCAGGTACAGGAAAAATGTCCCGTCTGCGATGGCGAAGGCAAAATTCGTCCTGCCATCCTTTTCATCGATGAAATCGAAAACAATCTCAAGTATCTGCTTCTCGATCAAAATGAGAACCATATTACATTGCAGGTACATCCCTTTATCCACGCTTATTTGACAAAGGGGTTGTTTTCAATCCGATTCAAGTGGATGCGTAAATACGGGAAGTCTTTTAAAGTCGTTCCTGTTAACAGTTTCCACGCTTTGCAGTACAATTTTCAGAACGCCAACGGCGACGACATCAGAATCTGAATGCCACTGCAGGTAAAAACGATTAAAGCCCGCTCGGTAAACCGAAGCGGGCTTTTTCATTTGCGCTTTCATGAATCGCTGCCTTTTATTTAAAACAAAAAGACCAGTCGGCCTAAGCCGACTGGTCTTTGTTTCTTTCTCAAACAGTCTTATTGCAGTTTGAAGTTCACAGGCAGGTTGTACGAAACACGTACGGCCTTACCACGCTGCTTGCCTGGTTTCCATTTTGGCAAGGACTTGATGACGCGGATAGCTTCTTCATCGCAGCCGCCGCCGATGCCACGGACCACTTTGACATTGGAGACGCGGCCGTCGGGCTCAACGACGAAGTTGACGAACACACGACCCTGGATGCCGCTTTCACGTGCGATCTGAGGATACTTGGTGTTCTTGGCAACATATTCCAGCAGTTTCTGTTCGCCACCAGGGAAGGACGGCATCTCTTCCACAATCGTGAAGACTTCCTGTTCAACGACTTCCTCTTCTTCAATCACAGGGGCGACGTACTCTTCAATGACTTCGGTCTGTTCCACTTCAGCATTGATTTCAATGTCTTCAACTTCGACGTCGTCTTGCACGATTTCCAATTGCGTGGTTTGCTTAGGCATTTCCATCGGCTGAGGCTTTTGTTCCTGTTTGGTGATTTCCACCATTTCTTCGTCAACAGTGACTTCGCGCATTAAGAGGCTCTTGTCAATTTCGCGCTTGTCGTAGGAGCGAACTTCAAAAACGCCCCAAGCGACAGCCAAACTGATGATTAAGCCAATGAGCATAAAGGTTAATCTCTTGGGTTCAAGATTAGCTTTAGGTGATTTTTTCTCTTCCATGGTTATGTGTCTTTTAATGATATGCGTATATGAATTGCGTTGCGAAAGTAATAATTATTTATTTACAAAACGACGCTATTATTATTTTTATTTTTCTTACGAAAAAAAATTGCAAAAATCATACCACCTATAAAGCAACCGAGAAGGTCGGCAAAGAAGTCATAAACATTTCCGGAACGTTGGTAAAACACGGTTTTTTGCAGGACCTCTGTGAGTGCGCCATAGGCTATGCCGATGGCAAAGGCTGTGAAAAGAGCTATGCATCTCTGCCGTTTGTCTTTGTCCCCGTATGTTTTTCGGTACCCCCATAAGCAAAAGAACGTAAAGCCGCAAAACATAAAGAAATGGGCGATTTTATCGAGTCCGAGGGAGGGATTGACGTGGGGCAAATAAGAACCCGGAAATCCAGTCAGAATCAGGATGATGATTCCGCAAAGGAGTCCCGGGTAATACCTTTGTGTCAGTTTTTTCAAAGTCTGACGCTTATGCGATCTTGGCTTCGTAAGCAGCGGCGTCCATGAGGTTGTCGAGGTCGGCAATGTTGTTCACCTTGATCTTGATGATCCAGGCTTCGCCGTAAGGATCGCTGTTGACGAGCTTGGCATTTTCTTCGTCGGCAAGGGCCTCGTTGACTTCAACGATTTCGCCACCAACCGGCATCAGCAGTTCGGCTGTCGTCTTAACGGCTTCGATGGCGCCAAATTCTTCTTCTGCTTCAAGGTTTTCTCCGACCAGGTCGGGATCGACATCGACGAAGGTAATGTCGCCAAGTTCATGTTGTGCATAATCTGTGATGCCTACATAAGCGAATTCGCCTTCAAGACGGATCCACTCGTCATCATTCGTGTACTTTAGGTTTGCAGGAATGTTCATATTATGTTTGAATTGTGATTGTGATTTCGGCTGCGAAAATACGTATTTTTAGCGCATACTGCGTCAAATAATGATAATTTTATTGTGCCAGGTTGAATCGAAGCATAACGCCGGCGAAGGTCTGCGTGTTTTTGACGGAATTGGAGGTGAAAGGATCGCTGATGTCGTGCTTGAAGAAAAGCTGACCGCTTAAATTCTGACTGAAATTGTAGTCTGCTGTGACATAGATATTGATCTTGTTTTGACCAGCCGACACCTGGTTGTTGTTTTCATCGATGCGGCGCAGGACCGTCTTGTCGTATCTGAAACCAAGGTCAACCTTGAGCACCAGATCGTTACTAATGGTTCTGCCTTTGCCACCTCCGGTGAGGGAGGATACTTTGAACGAGATGCCTTTAAGGCGGTATCCGCTTCCAATGATGATCTCATGACCATTAACTTCAGTAAGTTGGTTGTTACTGAAGCTCAACGTCATGGTCCTTGATTTCCTAAACTGAAGATTTCCCGAGAGGGAATTTTGGAAAGCCAAGTCAATACCGATTAATGGCGCAAACTGTTCGTTGAGCACTAATTGCTGGATTTCCAGCCGTGGTATGATCGTGTTGGTGCCTTGGTATGTCTGGATGGTGTTTGCCGCGTCATAATAAACGTTGCCCGCCCATGAGCTGATGCTATAGTTTGACTTATAGGCATGGGTGATGTTAAAGGTCTTGAAGATTTCGGCCATAGCAGGAATGGTGCCTAATCCATTATAGTTGATGCTCCAGTTGGGCAGTGGGATTTCCGGGAATGGATTCAAACGGACCTTTTCAGGATCCTGACCGCTATATGCGGAGATAAAAGCATACATAAGCACTTCCGAAGATGATGAAGAGTAACCGGTCGGGAAGTCTTCTCCTGCATTGTTGTCGTAGGTGTAACTGTGAATTTGAGCCACCCATTGATCGTTATTGTTTGCGATACGTTCCGCAATGGTCTTTCGGTAGGCAAGCAAGTTGTCGAATAATGGTGAACCGTCGTCGCCATATTCTTTGGCGAAGGCGCTTCGCCACATCATGTAACTCATGCTGAAATTACCACCATTGATAGGCGTAAACATTTCAAAAGCGCCAAAGCCGTTAGCTCTGAAATAATGTTGATAGTTTTCACTGTACGACCGGCTGCCTGTGATGTCAATCTTGAAGTTTCGGAAAGGTTCTGCGCTAATACGATAGTTAATGGTCTCTGTCTTTCTGCGCGTGTAAGGACTGCTCAGGATAGAATCATGGGTGAGCCAGTCGTTTTCAACACTTTGTGAATAGATGTCTTTCCAATCGCCTACGACGAATCCAATTCCAGGCGCTCCACTAGATGCATTTAAGCCGATATAATTTGGTTTTGGCAAGAATCCTGGAAGCGATTGACCATTTGTAAGGGCATAAGTGCCTGTTACTTTTTTGACGAGTGTGACAAATCGCAAGGTGTTGTCCAAGAAAAACTTGCCAAAAGCAGGACCTTTTTTCTTGACGATGGAATCGTTGGCTTTGTCCTTTTCTTCACCAATGGAAGTCATTTTTCCGCCCGCTCCGCTTTTTCCGCCTTTTCCACCTTTTCCAGGACGGGCAGGTGTGTTAAGGGTCTTCAGATATGGGATTTTATTGTAGAGTTTGGTAAAGTCAAGGTTGGCATTGCCTTGAATGTTGCTGGAATTCTCAATAGTGTTACCCAAACGTTTTTGGATGGATTGTGCCGAAGCCGTCCAAGTGTAATTGCCTTGATAGCTGGCGTTGGCGGAAATCCAGTTGAGCAGAGGTATCTTGTTAATGGGTAGCGTATAACTGGCGTTAATGGTTTGGTTGAAACGCGACATGGAACCGAGATTCTTGAGTTCGTTACGTATGGTGTCGCGATTGAGTTGCCATTCCTCTGTTCCGACGTCGGGGTTGCCGGCAGGTTCATAGACATAGGCTTGTGCTTGGGCGGAATAATCGAAGGTAAGGCCTCTTGTCAAGTCATACCGCACCTGGTAGTTACGAGTCCAATCCCACTGTTTGGAGAAGGTAGGATTGATGATGATCAGGCCGCCACTCTTGTTTCGCATAAGCCTTTCAGAGTAGTATCTGTACATTTCAGTGTTGAAGACGATACTCTTAGGCAGGTAGTAGAAGTTGATGTCTTTGATGATCTGCATGGCAGGCTTTGACGCCCATTTTGCCTTGGCAAAAGGAGTTACATTCTTAGGATTGCCGGCATAATTGTATCCAAGGTTGCCTCGGTAGCTTTTCACCAGATAGTGTTCAATGTCAGTATTTTCTTGGAACGTCTCGCTGTAGGCAAACGACAGATTGAAGTTTTCAATATCGTAAATGTGAATTTTTGGCGCATTGCCTCTTCCTCCTGCTGCTCCTCCTCCTGTTTTGGATTCGCCTTCGGGCGCTCCCCTTCTCGCTCCAGCGCCAAGTCCCATACTGGAAGGGCCGCCACCACCTTTTGTCTTGCGCTCTTTTCTGACGTTCATAAAATTGATATTCTTGTAGCGCGTGAGGTCATGGATTTTGGACGAGAGCTCATCCCGTTCTTCATCGGTGTCAAGTGCGGCAAGAGCGTCTTTTAGAAGGATGTCGGGGTCGTACGGGTTGTATTTCGGGTCTATTCTGGTCTCTCCAAAGTCAACATGCATAGGAATCTTAACGCCTGTATTCTCAATGAATTTACCAAGCTCGAGGTCGGTCGAAACGGTGTAGGAGGTGTTGGCTTGGAATTCGTTGCTGACGATGTCGCTGTCGATTCCTCCGAATCCAGATGACCGGTAAGTGCCCGCTAAACTGACACGACCCAGGTCTGCAAGAGTGGCTTCCATGCGTCCTGTAGCGGCCACACCGCCACTGCTGCTTAAATCGGTCAATCGCAGTTCGTTGACCCATACGACGGCACTTTTAGCCAAACCGTCATCTTCAGAAGCAAGATTCTGGCGTTTTGGGTTTCGCACGCCGATCATCATGGCTTTCACATCGCTGATGGTGGGGTTACCAATCACCTTGATGGTGTGATAGTACTCTTTTCCATCCACATTGCCTTTTCGGACTTTTTCCGAATAGATGTAATTCAGCTTGATCTCGCTGTTAGGCTGGTTCATCGCTGCGTTACGGTTTGTCTTTACCTTGACAAGATCCTCAAGCAGGACCTCCATGTTGTTGATTTCGGGCCAAATACCATATTTATTTGTATAGGAGGTGTACCAAGGCGTGATTTTAACGGGGATTTCATATTCGTAATAGTTTTCCGTGAAATCGCTTCCCAATCGCATGAAAACGGTGATGTCCTGGTCGGCCAGCGGTTCTTCTTGGAGCGCTGCCTCAGCGTGGACGAACATCTTCAGGTATTTGTATTGTCGAAAATCGAAATCGGTCGTTTTGTAGATGGCACGGGCATCGCCGTCCACAAGATTCATGACTTTAATCTGCATGGATTGCTCGTTGACTTTTGTGACGGCTGTGGTTCCGATGACTTGTTCCTGCTGGATTCCTGGTGGCAATGTGTAGGGGATGGGGTCGCGATGGCTGTTTTCGTCAATGTTGACGGCCGAAATGTCAACTGTCGTTTCATTGGAAATATCATTGGGCTGATACTCACCCGGAGCCTGAATGCTTTGCGAATAGCTTCTCCATTCGCCTCTGACGAGGTCTAGCGTGGCGAAACGCAACACGATAGGACGTTGGAATTCACGGACGAACATTCTCATGAAGCGTATGGAAGAATAGTCGTCGATATGTCCTACCACTCTGTCAGGTTGCTTGATGGGAATGCGGAACTGATACCAGGTCACTCCGGAGACTTCGCCATTAGGCAAAGCTACGCCTGATGATTCATATATGTCGGCTATATGATTCTTGCCGACCACCATTTCAGCCGGATCGAGGTCTATCTCGTACTGATAGTAGCGTTCGGATTCGCTGAGCGTATTGTCGTTGTTGATATCTTCCGCATCTGGCATCAAGGAGTTGCTCGTCGTATAGCTCTCGGTTCTTTGTGTGTCGGAGGGCGAGTTGCCTTCTGGACCATTGAAGTTTTTATAACGGAACAAAATGCTCTTATACTGTTCGTCGTTCGAATTGTCCCATTGGCTTGACCTATAGTAATGGAAGTTGTCGCCAGAAGGGTCGTTGAATGCTTTCGTATAGGCTTCGGAAGCTTCTCCAAAGTAGTTTCTTACTATACTTAAGTATGTGTCTTCGAAAAAGAGCCGTTCATCTACATCCCGCAGTCCGTCGAAACCGACATCTTGATACTGTCTGGCATCCGAGATGTTGCTGAAGGTGCTGACAAGGTCTTGCATGATAGGAACACGTCCCCAAATCGTAGTATCGACATTGACGACTTCTTCAGAGGTGGGAAGACCGTTTTCGTAAAATTTTCGTCCGTCTCTCAAAATGTCTTCTGAGATATCACCCAAATTGATGTAGAGTTTTCCGGGGTTATTCTGGTATTCCTCATCGGCAAATGGATCCATCAGCCAAAACTCGATGTATTCAATGTTGGTGGCTTCGAAGTCGGTGGATTCCATTTTGCGCATGATGCCTGCCCAGCGGCTTTCTGGATTGTTCAGGAAGCCCTCGTCATTAAGTCCAGAGGAGTAAGCCGTAGGCATTACGTCGTAATTATAGGGTCCGCGTTCTTCGGGATAATAAGCGAGATTGAGGACGGAAACGTTAGTGGGAGTTCCAGTGGCGTGGTCCTTGGTAGGGAAGATTTCCGTCTCAAGCACTTGTCGGACGGAGTTTTTGGAAAGCTCGTTTTGGTCAATTTTGCTGGGACGACTTAGATTATGACGGTTATAAAAGTCCTCATTGCTAATGGTGTACCAAGCCAGTTTGGCCCTGTTTTTACCATAGTCCAAACCTGTGGCGCCGCCCGCTTCGGGGAACATGTCGCTCTGATTCTGAGGTGTGCTGGCTAGCTTCCAAGCGGTAGGCAACCTTAAGTCGATGGTCGACTTGGCTCCTTCAAAGTCGTCTATGTAGGAAGTGCCGGGTTCGGCGGCAGAGCGGGAGAGACCCGGGATGAAACGGGCAAACTCTCCGTCAACATTGATTCGTGACGGCGCTTTGGTGCTTATGCCAGGGAGCCAGTTGATGAAAGAGGTGAGCCATCGTGCCTCTGTGTGATAACTGATGTCGCCACCATAAATGGAGTTGGATACCGCTTCCTCCCCATAATTGATTTTTTGCGTATACGACCGTTCTCCGAGATGCAGGAAGGTCCCGCCAATTCTAAAGTCCGGATTGAACTCGTGTTCAACACGGGTTCCCAAGAAGGTCTTTTTCAATGCGCTAAGCCCTGTATTGGACTCGAGCGCAATATTGATGGGGGTCCCTGAATTCAGGATGCCTTCGTTGGTGATGGTGACACGACCTAAAGAATAATCTACCGTATAGTCGACATTTTCGGTAAGTTGTACACCTCCTGCGGTAACCGTGACGGAACCTCTGGCAACATTCATGACATTCAGGTTGATCTCACTGCCCGATGAAGAGGAATAATAGCCTTGTATGGTGAATTTGTTTTTTTCTGAGAACTGTTCGGCAGCTGTTTTTGTAAGGGTGTAGAGCGAGTCGTAAGCGTATTTGTTGGCCAACTCCGGGTTGTCGGGGAAGACTTTGTCATGGATGTGCTTGCCAAAAGGTTCCAGAACGGGGAAATAGATGCGACCGTTTGCGGCATTGACGGTACCGCCTGAAGTGGCGGCTCCGTTGATAAAGTCAAATACGCCATCGCCACCCGGTATGGGGTTGTTTTGCTGGGTCAGATTGTCAAGGCCGAGCAAATGCAGCAGTGAAACGCCTTTGACGCTTTCTGGACCTTCGGTGAAATATCCGATAGGGGTGCTGCTGTTGTTGCCGTTGTAAAAGATGTTCAGCATAAAATCAGTCGCACTGATTTGAAAAGCTCTAATGTTATAGACGTTTTTCATCATCAGGTTCCAGATGGGCATCTTTGTGTTAACGGTGGTTCCTTTCAACAACTTTGTGATTAACACTTTAGGAGTGTTGATGCCTTGGTCGGAGAATTCACCAACCTGAAAGACCTCATCCTGACCTACGATAGTGTATTGATATGCAACAGCAAGCGTCTGGTTGGGGTTCAAGTTGATATTTAAGGAGATGAAGCCTAATTTCGGATTGAATGTATATTCAGAGTAATTCAGACGTCGGGCATTCTCGATTTTCTCGAAGTCGCGTCCTGATACCATGTAATTGCTTTTTCCAATGCGCAACGGGTCGGTCGACATGTAGTTGGTGACGGTACTGATGTCTCTGATTTGCGTCGTATCCATACGGGTTACCAAATTGTTGGCATTGTTTCTAGGAGCGGCGTTGGATCCATAGGTGGGATGGACCTCTTCATTTGAAATCCATGCTTCTCTGCCTTCGCCAAGGTCAGTAAGGGCAAGGATGTTACGCGTGTCTAACGTGGTCGTACTGGTGTTGGTCACCCAAACCTCAATCTTTGTGATATTGATGCTTGATGTCACGGTCGGAAGCGTGGAGAGGGCTTGCTCGTATTGCTCCCTAAAATACTGACTGATGAAAAAGTGGCGGTTTTCTTCATAGTCAAGGCAGCTAAGTGAGTATTCGTTGGTTTGAGCTCCGCCTTGAACGGTAATGTTTTGGGATTCGCTCTCCTGATAAGATATGATTGAGGATACTGTAGTGTTACCGAATTTGAGTTTGGATTTGATGCCGAAAAGCTGTTGGGTTCCTGTGATAAGAGAACTGTTAAGAGGGAAGTTGACGTTTCCCGCTTCCAGCAGCTGGATGATTTCGTCTTCTTTGCCTTCGTAACGTAATGCGGTTTTATCTTGATAGTTAAAAGTGGCCTTGGTGTTTTTGTTGATGTTGAAATGAATCTTATCGCCTATCTTGGCTAAAACGTTCAACTGAATGTCCTGGTCAAAATCAAAATTGGTGGTATGCTGCAAGTTGCGGCTTTTTGACGGGTCGTCCCTGAAGTTGTGTTTGAGGCCAAAAGTCAGGTCAACAGAACCTTGAGGACGAATGTCAACGGTATTGCTGCCGAAAATCATGTCAAAAGCCTCGCCTCCAATGTAAATCGGAGGTATGATGGAGTTTCCGTCGGTGGTGGATCGGCCGTTTTGCTTACGTCGCTCTCTCCAGTAATCTAAAATGCCTTTTTCGTGTTGGTATTGAAGATACTCGGTCTGCGTCATCGTAGTTGGAGTGTCGTAATAGAAGTCGCCTATGCGTTTCTTGAAGGTGTATTGTCTTGTAATAGGATCGTAAATGATTTCCTGTGTGAGATTGGAAGGATTGCTGAGATAGAAAGGCGATTGGTTATACAGGTTCTCCAACGGATTCCCGTGGTCAACAGGGATAGGGTAAATCAATTTGGTGGAATCGGGCTCGACAACGTTCTTGAAAAGATAAGGGCTGTTATAAAACCTTTGATCAGCTTTGCTTTCCTGAAAGAAAGGAAAGAATAAGGTTGCAAATGAAAATAATAAAAGGATATATTGTTTCATTATTCTTTTCTAGTTGATAGTTGTTACAAGACCTTAAGCGCTTCTTTAATCAACATCTCCACTGATGCGTCTGGATAGAGTTTGATGAGTTTGTCCAAAGCTTTTTCGACGGCGTTTTTGCTGAAGCCCAATATTGTCAATGCTGATAACGCTTCGTTTTTGATTGTATTGTTTGTTCCAGCCGTAATTTCTGTTTCAATGCCGGATTTTTTCATTTTATCCTTAAGGTCAATGACGATGCGTTGGGCGGTCTTGGTGCCGATGCCTTTCACACCTTGAATGGTCTTGAAGTCCTCATTGGCGATGGCGTTGCTTAATTCGTTGACGGTGAGGGATGAAAGAATCAGCCGAGCCGTGTTGCAGCCGACACCAGAGACGGAGATGAGCATTTCAAACAGATCGCGTTCACGTTCTGTAAAGAAACCGAACAGATTATGTGCATCCTCAAGGATCTGGGTGTGGGTGAACAGTTTGACGATGTCTTTTTCACCGATAGCGGTGAAAGTGTTCAGCGTGATGTTGATGAAAAACCCGATGCCGTTGTTGTCAAGGATGACATAGGCGGGGGTCTTTTCGGTCACTTTACCGGATATGAAGGCGTACATAGAAGAGCGCAATTTGTTTAATCTGCAAAAATAGCAAAAATCTGTATCAGTCAGACAGACAAAGAGCGAAAAAATCCGTTTTTTATAAATAGGTGAAAATGTTGTTTCGGCGAGGGCGTGATTTGGCAGAAAGACAACAAAAAAAACGGGCGGCATTGCCGTCCGTTTTTGATTTTTCTGAAGCTGCAGTTTCCTGCAGTTTTAACCGATAGATTTATTCAGCGGGAGCTGGTTCTTCAGCGGGTTTCTCGCAGCACTGCATGGCAGCAAATCTTTCTTCAATCAGAGCTTTCTGATCTTCGACGGTCATTTCAGCCCAGTTGGCCCATTTTTCCATGATGGGTTCCATCTTAGCTTTCATTTCATCCATCTTGGCTTTCATTTCTTCAGTGATTTCTTCACCTTCTTTTTGGCAGCATTCTTTGCCTTCAGCCAATTGGGCGTCTTTTTCATCAAAGAAAGTCTTGATAGCGGCAACGACTTCAGCTTTCTTAGCTTCGTCGTAATTAGCCCAGTCAGCTAATTGAGCTTTGAAATTGTCCATAGGGCAAACTTCAGCAGGAGCGGCTTCTTCAACCACAGGCTGTTCTTCAACTTGAGCTTCTTTAGGAGCATTGTTGCATGCCGTCATGAAAAGGCAGGCGATGCCGAGAGTCAAAAATAACTTCTTCATTTTGAGTTTGTTTTTAAGTGTTATTTAATTTAAATGTGTTAATGTTCGCTTTTTGCGCGGCAAAAATATTAAAAATATGAATATCAAGAAAAAAAATATGATTTTTTATGCTTTTTTTCTGTTTTTTATTGTCGTTTTTGTCCCAAATTATACGTTTCGTATAAAGAAAGAGCCTTTTTGTCGGTCTTTTCCCCTGAGAAGAAGGCGCATTATAGATGAGTTTTTTTCAATGCTTGTTTGGATAGGCTACCTTATTAAAAAAAATATCGGGTTATTGCTTTGCGATTTGGGCGTAAAACACTACTTTTGCGCCCAAATTTACTCAATCGTATTATCAACAGAAATTCATTTAAATAGATTCTAAAATGGCAGAAAAGAAATTTTTGACATGCGACGGTAACCAGGCTGCTGCCCACGTTGCCTACATGTTCAGTGAAGTGGCCGCCATTTATCCTATCACTCCGTCGTCGCCGATGGCCGAGTATATCGATGAATGGGCCGCTAAAGGTCAGAAGAACATCTTTGGCGAGACCGTCAAAGTGGTTGAGATGCAATCCGAAGCCGGTGCAGCCGGTGCCGTCCACGGCTCGCTGCAGGCTGGCGCCCTCACCACCACCTACACCGCCTCGCAAGGCCTCTTGCTGATGATTCCCAATATGTACAAGATCGCCGGTGAATTGCTTCCTGGCGTGTTCCACGTCTCGGCCCGCGCCCTCGCCGCCCAGGCCCTGTCCATCTTCGGCGACCACGCCGATGTGATGGCCTGCCGTCAGACCGGCTTCGCCATGCTGGCCACCAGCAGCGTCCAAGAGATCATGGACCTCGCCCCTGTGGCACACCTCGCCGCCATCGAAGGCCGCGTGCCGTTTGTGCACTTCTTCGACGGTTTCCGTACCTCTCACGAAATCCAGAAGGTTGAGGCTGCCGACATGGAGAAACTCCGCAAGCTCGTCAACCAAAAGGCTCTGAAGGAATACCGCGAACGCGCCCTCAATCCTGAGCACCCCGTAACCCGTGGCACCGCCCAGAACCCCGATATCTATTTCCAGACCCGCGAACTGCAGAACAAGTACTACGACGCTCTGCCCGACATCGTGGCTAAATACATGAAGCAGATGAGCCGCATCACCGGTCGTCAATATGCTCCGTTCGTTTACTACGGCGCCAAAGACGCTACCGATATCATCATTGCCATGGGCTCCATCAACGATGTCATCAAGACCGTCATCGACAAGGAGAACAAGGCTGGCAAGAAGCTCGGCCTCATCACCGTGCACCTCTATCGTCCCTTCAGCGTGAAGTACCTCATGGACGTCATGCCGAAGACCGTGAAGCGCATCTGCGTCCTCGACCGCACCAAGGAACCCGGCGCCAATGGCGATCCGCTCTACCTCGACGTTGTCGAAGCCTTCAAGGATGTCAAGAAGGCTCCTATGATCATCGGCGGCCGCTACGGTCTGTCTTCAAAGGACACCACGCCGGCTCAGGTGCTTGCCGTTTACAAGAACCTCGCTGCCG
>CAMJQC010000014.1 GCA_946407975.1 uncultured Bacteroidales bacterium | reverse complement strand
ATGACGCACCCTCTTTTCTAATCTACATGTGCAGCAAGATCTATCTCTTCACGAATTTTTTGATTTCTGAGATATTGTCGGAGTTCAGTCTGATGAAATAAATCCCTTCGGCAAGCACAGAAGTCTGAATTTCGATTCTATTGGTGCAGTTACTTTGCGTGTACACCAAAGCGCCTTGCATATTGTAAACTTCGACAAGGTCAATATCTTCAGAGACCTCTATGGTTAGAATGTCTCTGACAGGATTGGGGTAAATGGACCAAGAGAACAGTTTTTCTTCGACGCCTTCCGTAGAGAAGAAATTGGCGACGAGCTCATGGTTTGCTGTCACCGAAAAGGTATAGCTGCTTTCTTCAGAGACCACAACGCCGTTCTCGGTCCAATTGAGGAATACATATTCATTGTAGGCCATCGCCATAACGGTGCATGACTGACCTTCCATATAGGTACCACCACCTGTTACATAACCTCCGTTGACGGGATTGGCGACAACAACGACGGTGTAAGTGGGAATGGCGGCGAAGTTGGCGACAAAAACACGATCGCGGGTAACCGTGAAGGTATATGTGGTATCAGTGGTGATCACATTGCCGTTTTCAGTCCAGTTCACGAAAGTGAAGCCGTCGTTAGCGGCTGCCGTAATAGTGCAGGAATAGCCTTCCTGATACACATCTCCACCCGTTACCACGCCACCATTGTTCGGATTGGCAGAGACTGCGACCGTATAAGTCGGGATGGCAGTAAAATTCGCTATCAAGTTGTGATCGCTTGTTACCGTGAGCGTATAGCTGGCATCAGAGGCAACCACTATGCCGTTTTCAGTCCAATTCTCAAAAATGAATCCGTCGTTAGCCATTGCCGTAATGGTGCAAGATTGCCCTTCCATATAGGTGCCGCTACCGGTTACACTGCCACCGATGACTGGATTGGCAGCGACAACGACAGTGTAGGTAGGAATGGCGGTAAAGTTGGCAATAATGTTGCGATTACCTGTCACCGTGAAGGTATATGTGGCATCAGAGGCAATCACATTGCCATTTTCAGTCCAGTTCACGAAGGTGAAGCCATCGTTGGCAACCGCCGTAATGGTACAGGAATGGTCTTCCTGGTAAACGCCTCCACCCGTTACCAGGCCACCGTTGGCAGGGCTGGCCGAGACTATAACCGTGTAGGTCGGAATGGCCATAAAGTTCGCTATGAAGTCGTGGTTGTTTGTCACCGTGAGCGTATAACTGGCATCATAGGTGACCACACTGCCGTTTTCAGTCCAGTTCTCAAAAATGAATCCTTCGTTAGCCGTTGCCGTGATGGTGCAAGTTTGTCCCTCTTGATAGGTTCCGCCACCCGTCACGAGACCGCCATTGCTAGGATTAGCCGATACGCCTACGGTAAAGGCAGGAATCTCGCTGAGTTCGAAGTTAGCGACCAAGGTGCGGTTACGCGTCACCGTAAAGGAGTAGTTGGCATCACTTGAGACAGCACTCCCATTTTCAGTCCAATTGACAAAAACATAACCACTGGCGGGCCAAGCAGTGACGGTGCAAGTCTGCTCTTCCAGATAAGAGCCGTTACCATTCACAACACCGCCTTCGGCAGGATTGGCTGACACATTAATGAGATAGGTTGGAATAGCTGTGAAATTCGCGACAAGATTACGGTCGCTCGTCACTGTAAACGTATAGCTGGCATTAGATGACACCACATCGCCATCCTCGGTCCAGTTGTTGAAGGTAAAGCCTTCGTTAGCCGTTGCAGTAATCGTGCAGGATTGTCCTTCTTGGAAAGTGCCGCCTCCATCCACAGTGCCACCATTAGCAGGATTGGCTGTCAATGTAACGTTATAGGTTGGAATGGCAGTGAAGTTAGCGACGAGGTTACGGTCGCCCGTCACAACAAAGGTATAACTGGCATTGGATGACACCACATTGCCATTCTCGGTCCAGTTGTCAAAATTGAAGCCGCTCAAAGGCGTAGCATTGACAGTGCATGAGGCATTAAAGCTAAAGGTACCTCCGCCTGAAGTCGTACCTCCGTTGCTTGGATTGGACGAAATGCTGATGGTATAACTCTGTATTTGAAAAACCGCCACATAACTGGCATTCTCCGTCACTATAAAAGTATAGCTTGATTCGGTGGAGACTTGTATCCCGTTCTTTGTCCAGTTCACAAAGCTGTAACCCGTAGCAGGCGCAGCGGTGATGGTGCAGGATGCACCGTAATCAAAGGTGCCGCCTCCAGTAGTCGTGCCACCATTGTTAGGGTTGGAAGAGGTACTGATAACATAGCTTTGGAGTTGGAAAACCGCTACATAACTGGCATCCTCTGTCACCGTAAAGGTATAGCTTGGATCGGTGGAGACTTGCGCCCCGCCCTTTGTCCAGTATGCAAAGCCGTAACCCGTTGCAGGCGTAGCGGTGATGGTGCAGGATGCGCCGTAATCAAAGGTGCCGCCTCCAGTGGTCGCACCACCTTCCTCGGGGTTGGAAGAGGTACTGATGGTATAGCTTTGAAGCTGGAAAACCGCAACATAACTGGCATTCTCCGTCACTGTAAAGGTATAGTTCGGATTGGTGGAGACCTGTGTCCCGTCCTTTGACCAGTATGCAAAGCCGTAACCCGTTGCAGGCGTAGCGGTGATGGTGCAGGATGCACCGTAATCAAAGGTGCCGCCCCCAGTGGTCGTGCCACCATTGTTAGGATTCGAAGAAGTGCTGATGGTATAGCTCTGGAGTTGGAAAACCGCCACATAACTGGCGTTTTCCGTCACTGTAAAGGAATAGTTCGGATTGGTGGAGACTTGCACCCCATTCTTTGTCCAGTTCACAAAGTTGTAACCCGTTGCAGGCGTAGCGGTAAGGGTGCAGGATGTGCCGTAATCAAAAGTACCGCCTCCAGTGGTCGCACCACCTTCCTCGGGGTTGGAAGAGGTACTGATGGTATAGCTTTGAAGTTGGAAAGCCGCCACATAACTGGCGTTCTCCGTCACTGTAAAGGTATAGCTTGGCTCGGTGGAGACTTGCGTCCCGTTCTTTGTCCAGTTCACAAAACTGTAACCCGCAGCGGGGGTGGCGGTGATGGTACAGGATTGCCCTTGCTGGTATGTGCCGCCGCCAGTGGTCGTGCCGCCATTGTCGGGATTGGATGAAGTAGTGATGGTATAGGTCGGCGACTGGATAGTGATATTCTGGATATTGCCGCCGATCATGGGATAGTTGGTTGAAATCACGCGGATACGATATTGATTGCCATCCGTCACATTCGGAATCTGAACGTTGAGTTGCGAACTCGTATTCGTCTGGATTCGGCCAAGTTCAGTAGGATTATTGAAACTGCCGCTGGCATCAGAAAGCTGTGCGATAACCACGTTCGCATTTGCATTAAGGTTATCGGGCGACATTGTTCCCGTTAAGGTAAACGACAGTTGGATCTGATCGCTTGGTTCGTAAGTGCTTTGAGTCAAAGTATTCAATGAAAGGGTCGGATTATACACCAACAGGATATCATCAAGGAACAAATCATCGCTTGTACTACCCGATCCAGGGGTCTCATTCGTGGTGGCTGTCATAAGGATGTATCGAGGATCGGTACATGGACCATCGTTTGTGAACGGAATACTTTTGCGCTTCCAAACGCATGAAGCACCGTTAGCCGAGGTGCGCACAAACGATAAAGAAGCCGCTGCCACATGCATGTTGGCAGGACTTTCAGTACCGTTGGCAATCAATTTGAAGTCGGCATCACCATGAACCACTGCCTTCACTTGCGCTTTAGCCGTAGTGCTTTGACTACGGAAACAAACCCAAACCGTCAAAGAGTCAGGGACTTGTGTTAACGGCGTGTTAAAAGCGCTTTCTGCCCGTTGCGTATAGTTGTAATTGCCCGTCCCTGTAGGAGACATACTGCCGGCATTCATACGTCCATTAGTAAGATTGCCGTTGGCCGTGATGCCTATCACGCTTGCCGGATAGAGACGGACACTCTTACTGCCATTTGAACCTGGACGGGTTTGCGAAGAAGATTCTATTTGGCTTGACACCATACCAGACCATGTTCCCGATGCTGTTCCGCCTGAATGCCAATGTACAGGTTCGTTGGCAGACGCCATCTCCCGTGTCGTCCAGTTTTCAAAACCGCGGTTGTCAAATTGGGGACCAACCTGAGCGTAGAGGTTCACATGCAATATGCCGAAGGCAAACAGTATGATAGCTGATTTCACTAAATGATTCATCATATTTTCCTAAAAAAAACGCACAAAAATAGACAAATCATCCTTCTTTTTCTAGGCGTTTTTCAAGTTTCCACATCAAAAAACGCATCTCATCAATCAACAAGAAAAAAAACCATATGAAACAAAAATTCCAACCTCTTGTAATCAAAAGATTGGAAAAATCATTGGTGCCCCGAACAGGAGTCGAACCTGCACACCTCTCGATATACGCACCTGAAACGTACGCGTCTACCAATTCCGCCATCGGGGCTTGGTGATTGTGCCCAGGACAAGAGTCGAACTTGCATGCCGTAATCGGCACCACCCCCTCAAAGTGGCGTGTCTACCAATTTCACCACCTGGGCTTGAAATCGGCTGCAAAAATACATCTTTTTTCTTTTGTGCAACTACTTTTGGAAAAATTTTTCTTTTCTTTTTTATCTGCACCGCATATTTTCCTATTTTTGAAAAACTTTAAAAAAGAATTGCCATGCTCAACGAAAAAGACCAAAAACAACTTTCGGAAAGAAACATTACTGAAGATCAAGTGAATAGCCAAGTCGCCCAACTGAAAAGAGGCACGGCCTATGTCGACCTGCAAGCACCTGCCACCATTGACAAAGGCATCCTCCGCCTTGACACGAAACAAGTGCAAGACTGTGTCGAAAGCTTTGAGAAGGACAAAGAATACTATCAATTCACTAAATTCGTCCCCGCTTCAGGTGCTGCTTCACGCATGTTCAAGGACCTCTTCAGTTTCGCCGAAACGGGTGAAGACAGTAAGTTCACCGATGTTTTCTTTGCCCACATCCATTGTTTTGCTTTCTCCGAAGACCTTGACGAGACCGTGAAACGGCTCTATGGCGCCGATATCGACACCCTACTACAGCAAGGCCGCAAAATCGAAGTGGTGAAGGCTCTGCTTGAGAAGGAAGGTCTAAGTTATGGCAAGTTGCCCAAGGCTTTGTTGAAGTTCCACCATTACGAAAGGTTCAACAGGCTGGCCTTGGAAGAGCATCTTGTCGAAGCAGCCAAATACGCCGACTGCGGCAAAAAAGAAGTGAAGCTGCATTTCACCGTCTCGCCCGAGCATGAGCAACTGTTCAAGGATGCCGTAGCAAAGGTCATTGACCGTTATGTGGAACAATACCAAG
Organism: uncultured Bacteroidales bacterium; assembly: GCA_946407975.1. Classification (GTDB taxonomy): domain Bacteria; phylum Bacteroidota; class Bacteroidia; order Bacteroidales; family F082; genus Limimorpha. The sequence goes on along the minus strand of CAMJQC010000014.1, from coordinate 45,516 downwards.
TTAAATATGACATCACCTACTCCTGTCAGAAGCCCTCTACCGACACGGTAGCCATCGATGCCAACGGAGACCTGTTCCGCGAAGCAGACGGCAAACTGCTCTTCCGACCCGGCGGTCATGGTGCACTGATTGAGAATCTCAACGACCTGGCACAGGAGATCGTCTTCATCAAAAACATCGACAACATCGTTCCCGAAGGAAAGTCGGAAACAACTATCACCTATAAAAAGGTCCTTGCAGGGCTGCTTCTGTCTTTGCAGCAACGCACTTTCGAAATCCTAGAATCGCTCGACGAGGGCAATCTTTCCGACAATGAACTGAACGACATCATCGCTTTCGCCAAGAAAGATTTGATGATCGACATTCCCGACTTCGTAATGGCCTATAACAACATCGAGAAAATCGACTACCTCTATGAAAAACTGAACCGCCCAATGCGTGTATGCGGCATGGTGAAGAACGAAGGTGAACCTGGAGGCGGTCCATTCTGGGTGAAGAACATGGACGATGAAGTCTCCTTGCAGATCATCGAATCCTCACAGATCGACCATAGCAACCCGCAACAGGAAGCCATCTTCAAGGCATCCACACATTTCAACCCCGTCGACTTAGTTTGCGGCTGCTGGAATTATAAAGGCGAGGCCTTCAACTTGAAAGACTATATCGACCCGAGCACAGGCTTCATCTCCAACAAGTCGAAAGACGGACGCGAACTGAAGGCGCTTGAACTTCCAGGCCTTTGGAACGGCGCCATGGCCGACTGGATCACCATCTTCGTCGAAGTACCTATCGAGACTTTCAATCCGGTGAAAACGGTAAACGACTTACTGAAACCGATGCATCAGTAAAAAACTCTAGTCAAGTGACTTAACGAAAAAGCGGCAGGTTACCTGTCGCTTTTTCGTTTGTATTGTAGTATCAGTTAGCATCCTTTCTCCTTAAACCTGACAATAGCCTCAATGATTTCGTCATTGGCATCGGAGATGGTAAGTTTCATATTCTTAAATAGGCTCCGGTCGCTCAAATCTTTCAGCATAGCATAAGCTGGCATGGTATGCGTGTAATAGTCTTTCCCTAAGAAAATCATAGGACTAGCATAGCCCACACTCTCATAATGGTTTTGACCAGCATCTTGGAAAATCTCCTGCATCGTACCAGCACTACCTGGAGTATAGATAATACCTCCCTTAGCTATGGTGACAATACCATCCTCACGGATACTATTGTCAAAATACTTTGCAATATCTGTAGCAAAAGGTGCCGTAGGCTCATGGCCATAATACCATGTCGGGATGGCAAGACTCCTATATCCGGACTCCAAAGGGAAACGCTCCATAACCTCGAAGGAACGGCGCAACCATCCTGGGTCTCTAAAAGTAGGCGAAGGTTTCAGCATATCTATAGCCTCGTCTACTTCCTCCTCGCTCCTGCCTGCCATATAAGCACCCAGATGTGTGGCTTCCATGGCACCCGGGCCACCGCCCGTTACCATCAAACGGCCCATTTCAGTGAGTCTCTTGCTCAAAAACACAATCTGGCGATAGATGGCATCGTCACGACGGCGGGCATGGCCACCCATCAGACCAACGACCATCTTCTCATCATATTCTTTCAACAGCTTGTAGACAGCATGCGTAATGAAATGGTCGTGCAAGGCACGCGCCAAGGTCTCTTGCACATCGGGACCTCGTTCTTCCTCTTCGAGATAATGCTTGTAAACCTTTGTATCATAACAGGTCTCAAAAGTAGACTCGTGGCGGCAATCATAACCATTATATAGTATATCACTGGTATACAAACGCTTAGGATACACAGAGAAAGGCTTCCCCAAATGAGGGGTGAACAGCCCTAATTCGTCCGAGGCCATCTCTTTCATAACCCGCTCATAGATGCATTGGGCATCCAGACCGAATTTATGCATCAATTCTGTCGCTTTTCCTGATTCTCCAAAACGGTCATCGACACCAATACGGACCACTTTAATCGGGTGGACTTCCGAAAGGTACTCCGTCACCGCACTGCCGAGTCCTCCACTCTTCTGATGTTCTTCAACGGTTATGATAAGACGGGTCTGCTCGGCGGCTTGCACCAAGATCTCTCCATCCAAAGGCTTTATGGTGTGCATATTGATGACTCTCGCCTCGATGCCTTTTTTACACAGCATCTCAGCCGCTTGCAGACTTTCCCACACTTCGTGACCCGTCGCCACGATGGTGACATCGTCACCTTCGCGCATCAATTGCGCTTTTCCGATAGTGAAATTCTGGTGCTCATCCGTAAAATCCGGCACAGGTTCACGGCCAAAACGGACATATACAGGTCCTGTACATTCAGAAATGGCCTTCTGCACCGCAATCTTAGCTTGAGTGGCATCACAAGGCGAAAGGACGGTCATATGAGGCAAGACGCGCATCACGGCAAGATCTTCCAAGGCCTGATGCGTTGCACCGTCAGGACCGACAGAGATGCCTGTATGGGCACCGCCGATAACGACGTGGACATTATTATAACATACCGAGATACGAATCTGGTCATTGGCTCTATGTGCGGCGAAAACGCCATAGGTGCTGAACACAGGTGTCTTGCCGTTTAACGCCATCCCAGCGGCCACCGCCACACAATCCTGTTCTGCGATGCCCATTGAGAAGAAACGTTCAGGATATGCCTCTGCAAAGAGGTTCATGCCCACCGAATTGGTGATATCAGCGCCTAAGCCGACCACACGGTCATCTTTTTGAGCCGCCGCCAGGACACCTTCGCCAAATCCTGTCTTGGTGGCCTTATTTCCTTTGTTGATATATTTTCTTGTCATTTCAATTCCTTTAAAAACTGTTCCAGCTGTTCCTCGTTCGGCACCTTTCCATGCCATCTATAGTCGTTTTCGATTGACGGCACGCCTTTACCCATAACGGTATCCGCTATAATAACGGTAGGTCTGTCCTTTTCTTTGTCAGCCAATTCAAGCGCCATCTTAATCTGGCCCATATCATGTCCATCAATCTCAAGCGCATGCCATCCAAAAGCCACCCATTTGTCTTTCAACGGGTCGATATCCATGACTTTCTGGGTAGCGCCATCGATTTGCAAATGGTTACGGTCGATGATGACGCAAAGATTCTCTGCATGATGGTGTGCTGCCGCCATGGCCGCTTCCCATACACTTCCCTCCTGCTGTTCACCGTCGCCCATAATGCAAAAGACACGGTTCGACTTCTTGTCCATCTTATATGCCATTGCCATCCCGAGTGCCACGCCAAGACCTTGTCCTAAAGAGCCGGAACACGTCTCAATACCAGGAAGTCGGGACCCATAACTGGGATGTCCCTGCAGACGACTGCCCATTTTCCTTAACTTCATCATCTCTGACTCCGGGAAATAACCGGCTGCCGCCAAAGTGGCGTAAATGACCGGTGCCGTATGTCCAATGGAAAGCACCACCTTGTCGCGGCCATCCCATTCGGGCTCTTGCGGTCGATGGCGCAAATGGTCAAAATACAAAACGGTAAAAATATCCACTAAATCCAGAGAACCTCCGGTATGGCCCGAACCTGCTTCAGTCAAAGCCTTTAGGATGAGTTCTCGGATATGTCGTGCCTTATCCTCGAGTTGATTCATATCAGACGGATTAAATCCCTAATAACGAAAAAGATACAAGCTCCTGCATAAATCGTCTTGATAAAAGTACCTGTCAAGAACCCCATAAAAGAGCCCAATGCCGCTTTCCAAGCCTTATTGTCGGGGGTGCCTGCCGATTTTTCACCCATATAGGCTCCAACAAAAGGACCTATCAATATGACAATGAAACCAACGGGGAACACCATGGTTATCAACAGACCTAAAATCAGCCCTATGGTACTGCCCCTGACACCCGCTTTGGTACCACCGAATTTCTTCGTACCCCATACGGGAACCACATAGTCTAGTGCAAAAATGATTGCTCCTAAAATCCCCATGACGACCAGAAACTCGATGGAGTAATCAATGCCCTTCACAAAAGAGAGCGCCAAGACGCCTAAAAAACTGAAAGGCGGACCTGCTATGCCTGGCACCAAAGCCCCGACAAGGCCCACCAGCACCAGAAGAATGGCGACAACCATCAATACGTAATTCATAGCTCGTGAAATTGTTTCAGAATGCGAAAGTAACAATAAATATGCTAACTTTGCATCACAATATACCAAAAATGAAACGAACATTAGCCCTTATCATCGTTTTGCTACTAGCAGGTCGGCTGTTCGCTTACGACATCATCAATCCGGTTGGAGGCCGTGCCGCCGCTATGGGTCGAAGTTCGGTCGCTTCGCAAGGCTTATGGTCCATCCTGAACAACCCCGCTGGTTTGGCTGGCCTCGACAAAATGAAATTGGGCATCTATTATGAAAACTATTGGATGCTGGATGCCACCGCATATAAAAGTGCAGCCTTTGCTATCCCACTCAATTATGGAACTATTGGTTTGAGTTTTAATCAGTTTGGATACAGCAAATTCAGCGAAAACAAGTTCGGCCTTGCCTATGCCCGCGACTTCGGCCGCTATCTTCAAATCGGGCTACAGCTAGACTATTATCTATTGAATGCAGGCGAAAACTATGGCAAGAAAAGTGCCATCACCTTTGAACTGGGCATTCAATCGAAGATAACGGACAAACTCACTCTGGGAACCTACATCTTCAACCCCGCCAGTTTGACGCTCAGACAGACCATCAACAACGAGCCCTTGCCCATCGTATTCCGTTTTGGGGCCAGTTACCGTTTCACAAAAGAGTTTCTCGGACAACTTGAGGTAGAGAAAAACACCGAGTTGAGCGGTTGCAGTTTCCGTGGCGGAGTGGAATACGAGGCCTTTAAGGATTTCTTCATCCGTGCCGGTGCCCAAATCGGCACCAACCCCCAGAATCAACAAGGCATATTGACCTTCGGCCTTGGTTATAAGATCCGCTTTGCCGAAATCAATATTGCCGGTCAGATGCACCAGGCTTTAGGCAACGCCGTACAGATAGGAATGATATTCAGCTTTGGCAAATGATGAAGAAACTGCTGTTTTTCATAGGGTTTCTTTTCATCGCAGCCTACTCCTCTGCTCAGATCGTCAACGACACTTTGTCATTGGAGGCACTTAATCAGTTGCTTATCGAACAGGTGGAGCGTTTGGCCGAAGAAAGCGAAGAGGATGCCGACTATGAAGACCTGCTGGAAAACTACATCTTCTACAGCGAAAACCCAATCAATATCAACAGCGACGACATCGTCCATCTGTTGGAATTGCGGCTCATCAACGTATTTCAGTATGAGGCGCTCAAAAACTACCGCAAATATTATGGCGACTTCCTGTTCCTTGACGAACTTGAGATGGTGGATGGTTTTGACGAGCAAACCGTAAACATTGTTAAATCAATAGTTTACATAGGAACCGACCATTCGAAGGACAAAATCAAAGTCAAGGATATGGTCAGATATGGCAAACATCAAATCGTGGCGCGCTACGAGCAAGTTCTTGAACCGCAGCAAGGCTTCGCCACCGCCAGCGACTCTGCCATCCTTGACACGCCTGGACAGCATTATCTTGGCAGTCCGCAGAAATACCAGATCAAATACAGCTACAATTATCACGATAAGATCCGTGCTGGATTCGCAGCCGAAAAAGACGCAGGCGAGATGTTCTTTACAGATAGAGTCAGCGACACGATCCAGGCTTTGCTCGGCAAACAATATCGGAAAGGCTTTGATTTCTACGGCTTCCATCTCTTTGCCAAAGACATGGGCGTCGTCAAGAAAGTCGCTCTCGGCGACTATCAGATTGCCTTCGGTCAGGGTCTCACACTCTGGTCAGGCATGAGTTTCGGCAAGACCACCGAGGGCAGTTCCGTGATGAAAGCGGCAAGAGGACTGAGTCCGAAGACCTCGACCAGCGAATACAGTTTCATGCGTGGTGCCGCCGTCACCATAGGTTTCAAGGACTTCAGCGCTACCGCCTTCTATTCCAACCGAGCCATCGACGCCAACGTCAGTCTTGCCGATAGTCTCGATGATGCCGAGATGGTCAGTTCCCTTCAAGAGACCGGCTATCATCGCACCTTGAACGAGTTGCTCAACCGCCATGCCATTCGTCAGCAGGTATTTGGCGGACACATCGCTTATGCCACCAATCATCTGGAAATCGGCTACACGCTACATCACACCTTGCTCAGCGCTGAGCTGATCCTAAAACCCAGCAACTACAACCAGTTTTACTTCCAAGGCAAATCGCTCACCAACCACGGCATCGACTTTCGTTATGCGCGAAACCATTTCGCGTTCTTCGGTGAAGCTGCCATGAGCAACAACAAAGCCTTCGCTGGACTCGTTGGCATCACCGCCAAACCCACGGGTTACATCAACTTCACCTTGCTCTATCGCAACTATGACAAACGCTATCAGAGTCTCTTCTCCAATGCTTTTGGCGAAAGCAGTCGTGGACAAGGTGAAGAAGGCATTTATTTCGGCGTCCAGGCCTCACCGCTCCCCTATTGGACTTTTCTCGCCTACACCGATTTCTTCCGCATGACCTGGCTGACAAGTCAGGCGTATTCTCCCAGTTGGGGTCATGATTACTATCTTAAAGTCACGCACCAAATCAGCAGAAGAGCGAATTTCAACCTGATATTAAGGTCGAAGACCAAGATGAAAAACAGCACGGACGACCATGTGTTCGCGCACTACCCCATTTTCTACACGAAAAACTCCGTCAGGTTCAACATCAGTTATCAGATTGGGAACGACTGGTTCTTGGGCAACCGCGCCGACTACGAACACTATTACAACGAAGACGCCGTCGACAGCCAAGGATTCTACATCTGCCAGGACATTACCTTCAAGCCACAAGGAAAGCCTTATTCGCTCACTTTCCGTTATGCCATTTTCGACACCGACGACTACAACAGCCGGATCTACGCTTACGAAAACGACGTGTTGTATTCCTTTTCCGTGCCCTCCGTCTTCGATAAAGGCATGCGCATCTACCTGCTCGGCAAACTGAAGCTATTCAACGCGCTAACTCTCTATGCCCGCATCGGGCGCACCATCTATAGCAATAAAGATGAAATCAGTTCTGGTCCTAGCCTGATTGAAGGCAAGCATAAAACTGACCTAAAGGTAGAGGCAATCTATAAGTTCTGATTAGGCTTTTTCCGCCATCAGCTTTCGCAAAGTCTTTGCAAAATTCAAGATATCCTCTTCAGTGGTATCGAAGGCGCACATCCAACGCACCACGTCAGCATCTTCGTCCCAGTCATAAAAGAAACAATGCTGTTGCAGTTCCTTCCACACCTTACGCGGCAACTGGGCAAAAACGCCATTGGCCTGAACGGGATAGACGACCTTTACGCCAGGGATGTCCTTCACCTCCTTATAAAGCAACTGCGCCATCTGATTAGAATGAGTGGCGTTGCGCTTCCACAGGTCGTCCTTGAAATAAGCGTCAAACTGAACGGCGAGGAAACGCATCTTTGAGCAGAGCTGCATGGCCTGTTTGCGACGATACTTGAACCCATCGGCCAAGGCTGGATTCAACAGGACAACCGCTTCACCCAGCATCAGGCCGTTTTTGGTGCCGCCAAACGAGAGGGCGTCAACACCGATATCGGTAGTCATCTCACGGAAAGTGCAGTTCAAGGCGACGGCGGCATTGCCCAGACGGGCGCCATCCACATGGAGAAACATATCATGCGCATGAGCGAGGTCAGCCAATGCCTTTATCTCCTCTATCGTATAAAGCGTGCCGAGCTCGGTCGGTTGCGTAATAGAGATGACCTTGGGCTGGGAATGATGCTCGAAGCCAAAGCCGTGCAGCTGTGTCTTCACCAGTTCAGGAGTAAGCTTGCCATCGGGTGTTGCCACCGTCAGCAGGCGGCATCCCACAATACGCGACGGCGCACCACATTCATCCACATTGATATGGGCGGTCTCCGCACACACCACGGCATGATGCGAACGCGTCATGGCATCGATACAAAGCGTATTGCATCCTGTTCCGTTAAAGGCAAAGAAAACCCTTGCCCGTTCGCCAAATTGTTTTTGAAACAGCTTTTCGGTTGCTGCACAATATTCGTCATCGCCATAGGCCAAAGCATGTTCCTGATTGGCTTTCGCTATCGCTTCAAGCACCTCAGGCGACACGCCCGCATGGTTATCACTTCCAAATCCTCTTTTCATGATAGTTGTATTAGTATGAACTGTTATTGTAGTATATTTTCTCTTTACGGCACTGCCAGAAGTATCTTCGCGTTGGCTTCAGAAGCGACAAACCATATCAGGTCGCCCACTTCGAAACGGAGCTTGGCAGAAGGGTTAAGGATAAACTCGCCATTCCGTTCGATGGCGATCACCATTGCCTCGTATTGGTCTGACAGGCCCGATTCAAGCAAGGAAACGCCGACAAAAGGATTACCAGGCGTCAGTTCGGCCTTGTACATCTCCACATCACCGTTTTCATGCTCGTTGATCAGTTGGCCGTCAAACTTTTCGATCTTGCCTGCCAGCAGACGCAAATGGTCCTCATGGCCGACAAAGGTAATCTTGTCATATGGGAACAACTGGTAATCAGGCCTTGGCAATTCGGTAACGGTGGCTCCACGCTCCACACTCACCACACTCACATTGTAATTGTCGCGGAAGTCCGTATCCTTGATGGACTGGCCAGCATAGGGGCTGTCGGGACTCAGGGTCATCTTCTGCAAATGGCAGTTCTCCTGCAACACCTCGGGGATAGAGAACACCTGAGCCGACTGACGCTTATTGAGGTTTTCAAGGAAGTTGGCCTCGATACGCTGATAGAACTTCATGGCCGGACTCAACAAACGCAAAAGAACGGCATAAATCAGCGCCATGCCGATATTCCAGACATGGAACCAACCTGAAGTCACATTCAGATAAGACCAGAACTCAGCATTAAAGAAGTGACGGATCACATAGTCCGCTATCAGGAAAACCACAACAAAACGGATGACGAACACGATAAAGACAACAGCTTTATTGAATTTATTGACTTCCATCAGTTTACGCGTGGTCCTTGCCACCGTGTGCTTGAAGCCCATCGCCCACAGAAATGGTGACAATATGATCAAGGTAAAGGCCGCGCTGACAGCAGAATTCCACGGTGCAGGAATATATTTCATGAAGATGGCACAGATGGAGAAACAAATCAGCATGATAGCGATGATGATGGCCAAATAGATGACGATATTCTTGAACTGATGCATCAAGAAACTCCCCATGTTTACCTGTTTACCGCTCTTCAACTTGATGCCAGAATTATTGTTTTCCAGTTTTTCAATCCAATGTCTGGGAACACGCTTCACAATCAGATTATGACAAGGCACAGCCGCCTTAATGGTATAAGGAGTCAAGAAGGTCGTGATAATAGACACTGAGACGATAATGGGATATAAAAAATCATCAATGACGCCATAGCTAAGTCCTAAGGTCGCGATGATGAATGAGAACTCTCCTATCTGACCGAAACAGAAACCGCCCTGCATGGCCGATTTAAGCCCCTGTCCCGCAAAAAGTCTTCCAAAGGTGTTGCTCAGCACCTTAAAGACAAGCAAAACGATCGTAATGACGAGGATCTGCCACCAATACTGCACCAAAATATGCGGACTGACCATCATACCGACAGACACGAAGAAGATGGCACCAAACAGGTTTTTGATCGGCGTCACCAGTTTGTGAATCATATCCGCCTCTAGCGTCTCAGCCAAGATTGAGCCCATGATAAAAGCGCCCAGAGCAGATGAAAAGCCAGCGATATTGGCCAACACGACCATCATGAAACAAAGTCCGACGGAAAACACCGTCAGCGTCTCCTCCGTCATGAACTTCCTGCACCAACGCAAAACCGTCGGCACCAGAAAGATGCCTCCGACGAACCAAATCACCAGGAAAAACGCCAATTTCAAGATGCTAGTAAGCAGTTGCATGCCATCAAAGGTCCGACTCACCGCCAATGTGGACAGGATGACCATCAGCAAGACGGCCTCCAGATCCTCCACCACCAGTTCGCCAATGACATTCCCACTGAATTTCTCACGGTTTAGCTTCATATCCTCAAAGGCCTTGGCGATAATCGTCGTCGAAGAGATGGAAAGCATGGCTCCAAGGAAGATACAGTCCATCTTGCTCCATCCCAAGAGTTTGCCGACCAGGAAACCCACCACACACATGGTGATGAGTTCTGTCAACGCCGTGATTCCTACAGTCCCTCCTACCTTTTTCAACTTTTTGAAACTGAATTCCAAACCGATACCGAAGAGCATGAACACCATGCCGATTTCACTCCATGTCTCCACGCTAGTGTGGTCCTTGATGACGGGAAACCAAGTGAAATAAGGTCCAATCAAAAAGCCTGCGATGATATAGCCCAATACGACAGGCTGTTTCATCCATTTAAACAAAACTGTTGTGATACCTGCCGTGACTAAGATAAGGGCAAGGTCGGAAAATAATGCGGGTAGATCTGACATCCTCAAAAAATTTGGATGCAAATATACGTGTTTTCAATAAGGAATAAAAGAGATTAGAAAAAGGATTTCAACAAGGCATCAGCTCGCGAACAATTCTTCAATCGTATCCTTATATCGGGTCATCAGGACAGCACGGCGGATTTTCAGGCTCGGCGTCAGCTCTCCGCCCTCGATGGTCCATTCGTGGTCGAGCAAGCGATATCGTTTGATCTGTTCGTATTCCCCAAAATACTTATTGTATTCTTCCACTTCTTCACGGAAACGCTTCAGCAAGGCCTTATTGGCAAGCAATTCCTCTTTAGAATCGCAAGCGATGTCGTTTTCCTTACACCACAGACGCATATGCTCGAAATTCGGCACGATCAAGGCAGCGGCAAATTTCTGGTTCTCCCCGACCACCATCATATTGCTGATCCAACTGGAGAGACCAAAACGGTCTTCAATCTGAGCCGGAGAGATGTACTTGCCCATCGAATCCTTGAAGATTTCCTTGATACGGCCTGTGATATGCACCAAACCGTCTTCATCGAATTCGCCCTTGTCGCCTGTATGGTAATAGCCGTTTTCATCGATGGCAATTCTGGTCTGTTCCTCATCTTTGTAATAGCCTTTCATGACGGAAGCGCCTTTCACGATAATCTCGCCCGTTTCAGGCACTGTCTTCACGTCAAGGTCGCCACAGGGCAAGCCTATGGTACCGGCTTTCAACACGCCAGCTACCAGACTGTTCGTACAGACCACCGGTGATGTCTCCGTCAAGCCGTAGCCTTCTACGACGGGCATGCCGATAGCGGAAAACACGCGCACCAAATGCGGTTGGATGGAAGCGCCTCCCGAGATGATGAACTTAATGCGACCGCCAAAGGCTTCTCTGATCTCCTTATAGACTAACCTGTCGGCAAAGGCCTTTTTCAGATGGAAAAACAGGCTGTTGTCGCGACCAGTTTCATCATAACGCCCAGCAAGGTCAAAAGCCCAATAAAAGACTTTTTTCTTGAACCCTTTCAGTTTTATGCCCTTCAGCATTATGGAAGAATAGGCTTTCTCTATCACACGAGGAACTGTCGAGAAATGATTTGGGCGCACTTCTGCAATGTCACGCATGATCGTCCCAACATTTTCTGCATAATAAGTAGAAACGCCCAAATAGACATGACAATAGCGCACAGAGCGTTCATAGACATGCGACAAAGGCAAGAAACTCAATGCCGTATGCGTGTAATCGGCAGGATAATGAGGCAAATAATACGAAATGTCAGCCAACAGATTGTGATGCGTCAACATCACGCCCTTAGGCGAACCCGTCGTTCCTGAAGTATAGATAATCGTAGCGACATCGTCAGACTGAACCGTAGCTTTGATCTCTTCAAGTCTTTTCTTGCTTGCCCTCTGCGAACGGCCACATTTCAACAACTGGTCAAACGAAGTCATCCCTTCTGTCGGCTGAATGGTAATGACTGTTGAGATGCTGTCCTGATCGTCGACGATATCCTTTATCTTTTTTAATAATGTGCTGTTTTCAATGAATAGGGCTTTCGGCTCGGAATGGCGGATGATATGGGCATAGTCGTCACGGCTCATCGTGGAATAGATAGGCACCACGATAGCGCCTAGTTGCTGCACGGCAAAATCGATGATATTCCATTGAGGGCTGTTGTTGGCCACCAAGGCTACACGATCGCCTTGGCAGACACCGCACTGCATCAGTCCGAGGCTGACCGCTTCGGCCATTTCCAGACATGTCTTGCTATCATACTTCACCCATTCGCCGTTGACTCTGCCAGCGAAAAGACAGTCTTTCCAGCCGTAGCGTTCCACACACATCGGCAAGAGGTCGAACACCCTTTCGGGAAGGTCTGTCAACGAATTCACTTGCTTAATATGCAGTCCTTTCCTACTCATACGCATGTTTTCTACTTTCGCGAGCAAAAGTAAAAATCAATAGTTTTGCTGGAGAAACAAATCAAATTAAGCACCTCTTGTCCATCCGAACCTTTCATTTTTTTCAATAAAAAAAGGCGACCGAAGTCGCCTTTCTCATGTTTTGCTTACCGATTAAAGCAGGTGGAAACTCACGGTCAGACCTGCCATCACGATGCTTACCATGCTCATCAGCTTGATGAGGATGTTCAGCGAAGGACCCGACGTATCCTTGAACGGATCGCCAACGGTATCGCCGACCACGGTAGCTTTGTGGCATTCTGAGCCTTTTCCTCCGAAGTTGCCTTCTTCGACGTACTTCTTGGCATTATCCCAAGCACCGCCTGAGTTTGCCATAAAGACAGCCAGTACGAAACCGGCAGACAGACCGCCGATGAGGAGGCCGAGGACACCAGCCACGCCAAGGAGCAGACCCGTCAGGACGGGGACGACGATGGCGAGGATGGAAGGCAGCAACATTTCATGTTGAGCGCCTTTCGTGGAGATGGCCACACAACGTTCATAGTCGGGCTCAGCCTTTCCTTCAAGGATGCCCTTGATAGTGCTGAACTGACGACGCACCTCTTCCACCATCTTTTGGGCGGCACGGCCTACGGCATTCATCGTCAAACCGCAGAACACGAAGGCCATCATGGCACCGATAAAGATACCGACCAACACGACGGGGTTCATCAGGTTGACGTTGTAATACTGCATGAAGTCAACGAGGCTTGCTTTAGCGGTCTCTACCACATGGTCGCCGAGATCGAGGGTAGCTGTACCCACACGGACCAAGGCGATCTTGATCTCTTCCACATAGGATGCCAACAGCGCCAAGGCAGTTAGAGCGGCGGAGCCGATGGCAAAGCCTTTACCGGTAGCAGCGGTGGTATTGCCAAGAGCGTCGAGAGCATCGGTGCGCTGACGCACTTCAGGCTCAAGACCGCTCATTTCGGCGTTACCGCCAGCATTATCGGCGATTGGGCCGTAAGCATCCGTTGCCAGGGTGATGCCCAAGGTGGAGAGCATACCGACAGCGGCGATGCCGATGCCATAGAGACCTAACGAGAGGTTCTGTGCCGTAAAGGCAATCTGGAAGCCATTCGCGCACAAGAAAGCGAGAATGATAGCCACACCCACGGTGACGACCGGGATGGCTGTAGAAAGCATACCCAGACCTAAGCCTGAAATAATGACCGTAGCAGGTCCCGTCTTTGAGCTTTCGGCCACCTTTTGGGTTGGCTTGTAGCTCTGCGATGTATAGTATTCTGTGGATTTACCGATGATCACACCAGCCACAAGGCCAACGACGACAGACAGTGACACATGCCACCATTGACTCGTCTCGGTTCCGAAGAGCCATGCGAAGATGCCGAATGTTGCGACAGCTATCAGGATGGCAGCGGTGTTCGTGCCACGGCTCAATGCGCCAAGGAGCTGTTTCATGCCAGCGCCTTCTTTTGTCTTGACGAGGAAGATGCCGATGATAGAAAGCACCACGCCCACGGCGGCAATCAGCATCGGAGCCAGGACAGCTTTCATCTGCATGCCTTCGACGGCAGAGGTAGCGAAAGCAGCGGCACCCAAGGCCATGGTAGCCAGGATGGAACCCGCATAGCTTTCATAAAGGTCGGCACCCATGCCAGCCACGTCACCGACGTTATCGCCGACGTTATCAGCGATGGTGGCGGGGTTACGCGGGTCGTCTTCCGGGATGTTGTACTCGGTCTTACCGACCAAGTCAGCACCGACATCGGCAGCCTTGGTGTAGATACCGCCACCCACACGGGCGAACAAAGCCTGTGTGGAAGCACCCATACCAAAGGTCAACATCGTAGTCGTGATGGTAATCAAGTCGGCTTCAGCACCAACGGCCTTCAACAGGCCTGTGCCGTTCAGCACGAGGAACCACACGGACACGTCGAGAAGGGCGAGGCCTACCACGACGAGACCCATGACAGCACCTGAGCGGAATGCGACCTGAAGACCACTGTTCAGCGACTTACGGGCTGCATTAGCCGTACGGGCTGATGCATAAGTGGCCGTCTTCATACCAAAGAAACCGGCCAATCCCGAGAAGAAACCGCCCGTCAAGAAAGCGAACCAAACAATGCCGTTCTGTAACTTGAAGAGTGACATCAGAAAGAAAATCAGAGCCAGCACGATAAAGACGATGATGACCACCTTATACTGTTGCTTCAGGTAAGCCATAGCGCCTTTACGCACGTGCGCGGCGATTTTCTTCATTAAATCCGTTCCTTCATCTTCTTTCATCATTTGCTTGAAGAAGATGAATGCGAATGCCAACGCCAAAATTGACGCCGCCAAAACGCAGTAAACAATAACATTCAAATTCATACGATTTGTTGTTTAATTAGACTTAAGTTTTATTCGTTTTATGGGGCAAAAATAAAAACAATTAAAATTACTACCAAATACTTTTTCCGGAATTTTACGCAAAAACAACTTTTTCTTGTTATTTCAAAAATTGTCCGTAAATTTGACGTTTGAAGGAGAAAGAGGTCTGCTTTTAGTTAAATAATATCATTTCAACATTTTATACTTGAAACGATGAACAAAGTAGCATTGGAAATCATCGGGTTGTCGTATAGTGAGTCGCAAACGGGCGCCTACGTCCTCATCTTAGGCGACAAAAACTCGCAACGGCGGCTTCCAATCGTTATCGGTGGTGCTGAAGCTCAGTCCATCGCCATGGGGTTGGAGCGCACCAAGCCCAACCGCCCTCTCACCCATGACCTTTTTGTCAGCTTTGCCTACAACTTCAACGTTAAGGTAAAGGAAGTTGTTATCAACCGTTTCCGTGACGGTGTGTTTTATTGCATGATGGTCTGCGAACAAAACGGAGAGCTCACTATGATCGACTGCCGACCCTCCGATGCCATCGCCATTGCCGTGCGATATGGTTGCGACATCTACGCCTATGAGACCGTCATGGAGGAAGCCAGCATCGTTCTAGAAGAACCCGCACCTGGTATTCAAGAAACAGAAGAAAACAACACGCAAGCTAAAGAAACATCGAATGACGACCCGATGCTTCATCTAAGCCTCAACGAACTTGAACAACTGCTACAGACAGCCATTGATGAAGAGAACTATAGCAAAGCCGCCTTCATCAGAGACGAGATTCAAAAAAGAAAAGGCCATTAAATCATCTAAGAATCAACTAGTTAAATTATAGAAATGAAAGCTATCAAATTTCGTTTAATCGTGATGAACTTCCTCATCTTTGCCGTTTGGGGAGCTTATCTCTGTTCACTGGGCATCTATCTTGGCAAAATCGGATTCGGTGCCCGAATCGGTTCTTTCTTTGCCATCCAAGGCATCGTTTCCCTTTTTATGCCCACCTTGATGGGCATCGTGGCCGACCGATGGATTCCTGCTCAAAAACTGTTAGGCATCTGTCATTTTCTCGCTGCCATCTTTATGGCTATCGCCGGCTATTTGGGCTGGAAATACGGTGCTGATGTGACCTTTGGACAATTGTTTCCTTTCTATGCCATTAGTGTAGCCTTTTTCATGCCGACCATCGCCTTAGGCAATTCGGTATCCTATAACGCTTTAACGAAGGCCGGTCTCGACACGGTGAAGGACTTCCCTCCCATCCGCGTTTTCGGCACCATTGGATTTATCCTCTCCATGTGGATTGTCAACTTCACTGGTTTTAAAGACACCTACATGCAACTGTTCGTATCAGCAGTTTGGGGCATCATTTTGGGCTTCTACGCCTTCACACTGCCCGAGTGCCCGGTAAACAAGAATGTGGAAAAGACTTCGTTCGTCGACACTTTCGGACTGAGAGCATTCTCACTTTTCAAGGAAAGAAACATGTGCATTTTCTTTATCTTCTCCTTCCTCTTGGGAATGTGTCTGCAGGTCACGAATGGCTTCGCAACGCCTTTCCTTGATGCATTTGGAAAATCGCCAGAATATGCCAACGCTTTCGCTGTGAAGAACAACGTGTTCCTCTCCTCTATCTCGCAAATCTCTGAAACCCTCTGCATCCTGCTTATCCCATTCTTCTTAAAGCGTTTCGGCATCAAGAAGGTGATGCTCATCTCTTTCTTCGCCTGGTTCTTGCGTTTTGCTTTCCTCGGCGCCGGCAATCCGACAGGATTCGGCCTTGTGCTGTTCATCCTCTCGATGATCGTATACGGTGTGGCTTTCGATTTCTTCAACATCAGCGGCTCGCTCTTCGTTGACAAGAACACCGATCCAAGCATCCGTTCCAGCGCCCAGGGCGTCTTCATGATGATGACCAACGGCCTTGGCGCCACCATCGGTTCATTCTGCGCCCAAGCCGTCGTAAACCAGTTCACAAAGGTCAGAGATATCGCCAACGGCGGCCTCGTTGACATCCCCGATTTCAACAGCCTGATGCTGGGCTGGAGTCATGCCTGGTATGTTTTTGCCGCCTTCGCCTTAATTGTCGGCATCCTTTTTGCTATCGTTTTCAAATACAAACACGAGAAAGACGAAGCCTAATTGTTGAATTTTTAAAAATATAATATCATGAAAGTACAGTTATTATTTGCCCCTTGGTATCAGCCGATGGTCGTCGACTTGCCTTTCATACCCGAGGAAGGTATGGGGTTCGACCTGTCTCCCAAAGACATCAACCGCTATATCGCCTTGGTCAAAGCTGCCGACTACCCGTCAGAATGGGGTGTTGATAAAGCGCCCGACTGTTATGAACTGGATGATGAAGGCTTTTGGCAGGACCTTTATGTTGACACAGTTGTCTCCGAGGTCAACCTTACCTGGGACGAGGATGAAGAAGCTTATCTGCCTCAAGTCGTCATCGATGTGCCTATTGATGATGAAGAAGACGAATCTTTAGACTAAGAACAACCATGAAGCAATATCTTGACCTGCTGCAATATATTCTCGACCACGGCGTCCAGAAAGGCGACCGCACAGGCACCGGCACCATCAGCGTGTTCGGCTACCAGATGCGTTTTGACCTGCAGCAGGGCTTCCCATTGGTGACGACGAAAAAGGTTCATCTCAAGTCCATCATTTACGAGCTGCTATGGCTGTTGAGTGGCGACACCAACATCCGCTATCTCCACGACCACAAGGTCAGCATCTGGGACGAGTGGGCCGATCCTAACGGAGACCTCGGCCCCGTCTATGGTGCCCAATGGCGCGACTGGAACGGTGAAGGCATCGACCAAATCAAAGAGGTCATTGAAAGCATAAAAAACAACCCTAACAGCCGCCGTCACATAGTAACCGCTTGGAATCCAAGCGTCTTGCCTGACGAACACGAGAAAAATTTTGCCGCCAACGTAGCTGCCGGCAAAGCCGCTTTGCCTCCTTGCCACGCATTCTTCCAGTTTTACGTAGCCGACGGGAAACTCTCATGCCAACTCTACCAACGCAGCGCCGACGTATTTCTTGGAGTGCCGTTCAACATCGCCTCCTATGCCCTCCTTACCATGATGATGGCACAGGTGTGCGGACTGAAACCGGGCGACTTCGTTCACACCTTCGGTGACGTCCACATCTATAACAACCTCATCGAGCAAGTCAAGACGCAACTTTCGCGCACGCCACGGCCCTTGCCGACGATGCAGCTCAACCCTGAAGTAAAAGACCTCTTTGCCTTCCAATACGAAGACTTTTCGCTTGAAGGCTATGATCCTTATCCTGCCATCAAAGGCGAAGTATCTGTTTAACAACCTAACAATTAGAACTTTATCATCATGAGAATAAACATCATTGTCGCCATCGCTGAGAACCGCGCCATCGGTAAGGACAACCAGTTGCTATGGCATCTCTCCAACGACTTGAAGCACTTCAAAGAAGTCACCAGCGGCAAATGCGTCATCATGGGCCACAACACCTATTTGTCATTACCTGGACAAAGGCCCTTGCCCAAACGCAGAAACGTCATCATCTCCGATCGTCTGGATGAGGCACCCGAAGGTTTCGAGATGGTCACTTCTATTCCCGACGCCCTGGAACTAGTAAAAGATGAGGAAGAAGTCTTCATCATGGGTGGCGGTATGATTTACGCACAGTTCCTACCCATGGCCGACCGACTCTACCTCACGCGCGTTGAGAAACGCTTCGAGGCTGACACTTTCTTCCCTTATATCAATTTTGACGAATGGGAACTTATCGACTTGAACGTCATCGATGACGACGAACAGGCCGGTTTCACTTATCGCTATGAGATTTGGGAACGGAAAGAGCAGAAAGAAGAACCTCAACCGGAACAAAAAACAGAATAAGAAACAAATGGAATGATAAAAAATGACGGCCACATGGCCGTCATTTTTTTAATGCTTTTCAAAATGCTGGTAGTCTTTTCCGCTTAGCCATTCCCCGCCCCACCTAAAACCATGTTCCTTGAAAAGCCGATAACAGAGGTCTCCTTTTTGAATTTTGTAAGGGAAATGTGCTTTTCGATTTAAATAGAGGTCGCTCCCGGCAGGACGGACAATTTTGCCGAAGGCCTTAGCCTTATAATATGGATTGTATAGGGGATTGATGTCAATCGCCAATCCGTAACTGTGCCGTGAAACCTTAGCTCCACTTGTAGAAAGACGTTGATTGAAACAAGAAGTATTGTTGTCTCTCATTGATGCTTCGTCATCACCTCCATAATAGTCAACAAGGCGCATCTTCTCAATCGGATAACCAGCCTCAAACAATGCTTTCATTATCTCTTCCAGATCACGGGCAATGGAGGCGGCACATACCAATTCGCCCACCACTGCATTGCCATCCTCATCGCAATGCAACACCCTCAGATAACGTAAAGATTCCATAGGCACGACAGCCGCCTCATCCTTATAGGAATTCTGCAACATCAAAGCGCGAACTTCACCGTTAATCTTCGAAATGGTGAAGAATTTCTCATAGCCATACACTTTGAGGTAAGGTTCCGGCACAATATCACCAGGGCGGAACCTTCCTTGGGCCATTACGGTAACAGTCCAAGTCAAATATAGAAAACAAGCCAAAAACCTTTTTAATCCCATGGCATTTAATGAAAAGAACGGCCGCTAGTAGTGGCCGTTCTTATTCAAAACAAATGAATCATTTGATGCTTATCTCATGATGGTGACACGCTTGGTGGTGTTACCTTCCGTCGTATTAATACGAACCATGTAAATGCCTGACTGGACGCCGTTTAAGTTGACGACCTTAGTATTGCCTTCACAATCGGTATCATAAACAAGTTGACCAACCATGTTATAAACGGCGACATGGGTTAGTCCAAGACCTTCAATCGTAAACTGATTATTGGCCGGGTTAGGATACAAAGCAACGCTTGCGCTTTCGTTTTCACTCACGCCTGTGGGAGAATAATAAACGTGCAAGAAGTACTGGTTTTCATCACCAATCCAATTTGCAGGAGCCGACACACACTCTGTACTTTGATAATAAGCAACTAATTTATAATAATAATCGCCTTCCTCCAATGCGGTGTTATCAGTATAAGTCGTAGCAGTTGGACCTACAAGTTTAATTCTCTTATAATCTTCGCCTTCAGCCTTACGATAGAGATAATAGCCTGTCAGACCCTCGCCAGGATTAGGTCTGGTCCATTTCAATTTGGTCTTAAACTGCGATCCTGTAGTCTCGTAATCCAGATCAGTGGGCGATTCACAGCCTTCACCGGCATTAGCGCAAGATTCATTAGAATAAAGGCCATTGTCGCCACCATATCCTAAGAAGCCCACATAGTAGCAATGCCCGCCAATTGAGACGTTCTCATCAACATATGAATGGCCAGTAGGAATCAGACGGTATAAAAGCTCATCACGATACACCACATATCCATAGCCCTCTTCTCCCAAATCGTCCCAATTCAAAACGATGTTATTGACATTGTCAGGATCAACTGAAGCATTCAGATTCAGAACTTGAGATGAAACAGGGGTTTCACCGCAACCGTTATTACCGTCAAAGATTACGCCTGAAGCGAGATCGGCAGAAGAACCTGAATAGTTATAAACAGTAGTATTTTGAGAATCTTTGATGATGATATTCATGCTGGTTACGGGTGTAGAAGGAGCCGTCCAAACGAAAGTATTGATTCCAAGGGGCAGATGAATTGTTGCCGTACTCATACCAGATGAGCTGGCGGAATAAGTGCCGACAAGGCTTCCCGCAGCATTATACACTGAAAGAGAACCATCTCTCCATCCTTGGATGACATTGGAAGTCATCGCCAATGTCCAATCGCAAGCGGGACCGAATGCGACATCATTCTTGTAACCTATTTTACCATGAACGCCATTTGAAATCGCATAGACTTGATAGTCAAAATAGTCGAAACGAGGCACCGTATTATCAGTATAATGCATGACAGCGCCTGGCGTGACATTGTTTTCGGTATAAATCACTTCACCATTTCTTTCAACTATTATCTGGTCGATTTGCGTCAGATTAGAATTGTTCAAAGTCTTGCTTGGATTAATCCAAGTCAAATCCGCTGCCAATTCATAATTTGCAACAGGAGAAACGATAAACGACGTCGGAGCTTGTGGTGCTGCGTTGTACACTTCTGTCGGAACAAAATTAAAAATGGCGCCATCACTTGAGTTGTAATCGATTTCATCAAAATCAAACCAACCATCGCCGCTGCCACTCCAGCCCCAATTATAATGGAAGAAACCATCATCGTCATAGCCGTCGCACACGAAAGCATGTCCGGCAGACGGTGTCACGGAAGTATCCTGTCCAGAATAATAAACAGGCCATCCCATATCGAATGATTCTTTTAACTTATCTGCCCATGCGCTACGGGTGTAAGAGTCTCTGTATTGCAATGTAGCAGCATTGGAATATCTAAAGTATTGATTTATTCTGCCAGGGACATCAGCGGAGAAAGCGCCACTGCCGTCAATGGCCCAATTCATATCTACAGACACGGCACAATGATAAATAAGGGTTGCTACCGCATTAATTTCAGCCTGAGAAGACCCAGAGCTTAAGGAAAGAGGCATATTTGGCCAATCATAGGTAGTGTTACCGAAGTTTGCACTTCCACCATAGACATTGGTATGGGAACCTTGTCCTTGCGTCGGATGATCCCAGAATTTCATTACTTGTGACATTGCAGTTGCCACACAACCAGCATAGACACGTCCTCCTGGGCCACCTACTCCCGTCGGACACAAAGCATTATAGGGATAATCCTGGTCCCATTTGGTCTGCACCAAGTAAGTTTTGGCTTTTTTGCTGTTACGAGAAGGAAGCATGTTGCCGTTCATCAAACACTCCCACTCTGCTTCAATAGCCGGAGATGCTTTGCCGCAATTGACAGCGCCCATTTTCTCTGCAAGACGATTCAGCATAAATCCCAACTCAGGATTAATGTTTTCGGCATCAAAAGTGCCTTCTTCAGAAAAACCAATGATTGGTCTATAGAAGTCGTTACCCGAGACGACAACAAAGCCTTCAGTACCGACATTGAACACATAATAGGCAACAGCGCCTCTCGTAGCCACTGCTGTATAAACCAAATTCAAGTTGGAATTGGCTTTCAACTGATCAAAACTAGTTTGGACAAACTGTTGTCCAACATACTTTGCCCGGCTCTGGTCAACGGGATGGGCATTCACCATACCGATTCCCATAACAAAGACAAGCATAAACATCAAATACTTTTTCATTTGTGTAGGTTTATAATTATTAATCATCTTTTGTATTAGGGTGCAAAAATATTAAAAAAAAACTATCTCGCAACCTATTGTGCAAAAAGCGCAACAAAAAATAAGCAAATGATACACGATTAATAATAATTAAAAAAACACAGGAGGAAAAAGTGGCATCACTTCCTCCTCCTATGTCATATACAATATTTATATGGCTATAGAGAGCCCTTGAAAGCTTAATGAATTACGGCAAACCTATATGATCTTGATCCATTCTTTGTTTTGATTGTGAGCATGTAAATGCCTGCGTCAAAAGAAGAAGTGTTTAAAACAAGCTCATCTGCATTAATCCGAGCGGAATACACCACCTGACCCAGCATGCTGGCGACGGCAACCTGCTCGATACCTTCAGCCTTAACCGTCAAAACATCATCTGACGGATTGGGGAATAGGCTCATGCCACCATCATACTCGTAAACTGTTGTAACATCTACAAAGACATAATCCTCTCCTTCGCTAGTCCAAGCGGGAGTTGATTCACAATAGTTTCTATACGCCGTCACTTTATAATAATATGATCCAGACACTGCTGGATCAAAGTACTGACGATCGTTCTTGTCGACTTCGGCAATTTCAGCATATACCACATTGTCATCGCTCCTGTATACTTTGAAAGACTTCGGGGCGGAAGCATATTCCCAAGAAACCAAAGTGCCCAGCACACCATCCATAAAGACATCTACAGCCGTCAAATTATCAGGAGGAAGACATCCGCCACAATCGTTGTCTTGAGCAAGGATTACACCCGTAGGAATACCCGAAGATGCCCCCGAGTAACTATATACAGTTTCATTAGAGGAATTCTTGATATTTATCGTCAAATTGTTCACCAGAGTTGAAGGGGCGACCCATTTGAACGAAACATTTCCCTCAGGTATTCTAAGCTGTTGGCTTACGGGTGTCGAACTCGTTAACGTGACTTCATCAATCACCGTGCCATATGAATTCAGCACCTGAATCTTACCATCATTCCAGCCTTGGAAATTGGTGGTCTGACCGACCACTTTCCATGTGCAAGTCGGACCGAATTGATATTTTGTCGAAGCATAACGGCCCTTAACACCATTACTGACAAAGTGGATAGAATAGGTATAACAATCGTAAAGGCTCACTTCGTCAGTAAAATTCATTGGCTCACCTGCAACAATGTTTTCCTGAGAAAACACAACTGCTCCATTACGCTCCACAACCACACGTTCTATGTCGCTAATGGGTGCTCCGCTCATATTGACCGACGGATTCGTCCAAGAAACAATGGCTGTTTTTGAATTTGCATTGATCGCTCTTACCGAAAGGTCCGTTACGGCAGGAATCATCTCATCATAAATATAATCGGGCACAAAATCGAGAATGCAGGTGTTGCCTTCATTGAAATGTGAACCCATAACGTTCAAGGCATCAATATAAAAAAAGCCATTTCCTGAACCGCTCCAACCCCAATTGAAGAAGAAACGCCGATTTGCATCATATCCAGCACAAACAAAAGCATGGCCTCCTTCACTATCCGAACCGGAATAGTATGCAGGAAAACCTTGATCAAGATTTGCCATAAGCATATTTTCCCACTCCGTTTTAGTATAGTTATCCCGGAACACATGACGGGTATGTTCGGTATACTTGAAGTAGGTAGAGATAGAAGCTGGAACATCCTGGGAAAAAGCCCCGCTAGAACCATAACCATACTGCATATCAACAGATACACCACAGTGATACATCAGCAGGCCAACGGCTTGGATTTGTGCTGATGGCGAGTTATACCCAAGTGAATTAGGCATATTGTTCCATGCATAACTTGCATTTTCAAAATTCACTGTTTGTTCAGGAAAGCCCTCCGGAGTATAGGTGTGTGTTCCCGTTCCCCGATCTGGCCAATTCCAATATTTCATTACCATGGACATAGCAGTAGCAACGCAACCGGCATAGCAATGTCCGCCAGGACCACTATAATGAGAAGGACAAAAATAATTATACGGATAGCTTTGATCCCAACTTAACGTGACAAGTGGATTCACAACCTTCATCTCGTTTGAAATGCGAGGCATTCCTTCCTTTTCGAGCTTCTCCCACTCCATGCTTGCCTCTTCATCGGCATTCAATCCATTTTGGCGCCCAAATTCAATCTGGCGCAGATAATGATGCAAATAGTAGTTAAGGCCATCGGGGATATTATCTACATCAAAAGCGCCTTCTTCGGAATAGCCCAAGATAGGCATTGAAATATCGTCACCGGCTACTACGACAAAGCCTTTGTCATAATTAAAAACATAGACGGCAGACGTCCCATCCTGCTGTTTAAGAGTGTGTACCAAGTCTACCGATTTAATGTCTTTAGCCGAAGATAAATTGTTCTGGGCAAACCGCAACGCGATGTCATAAGCACGATTGACATCTACTGGATTTGCCATCATCTGACCAAAAAAGAACAAGGCTGTTGCCAATACAAATAGTCTTTTTCTCATAATGAAATACGATTTAATTTAGATCTTTAGAAATGCATATATTTTAGAAATGCAAAAATATATTTTTATCCAATCCAACAACATTTACAACCATATAAACGTCGTTTTTTTTGCCTCTGTCAAGTCTTTTGTTCTTTCTTCTTTGCTGCAGGAAACAAAATGTTATTCAGAATTAAACGATAGCCAGGTGAATTGGGATGCATATCCAGTTCAGTTGGCGGATCTCCTACGATATGACGATAATCTTCCGGATCATGGCCGCCGAGAAATGTCCAAAATCCATTGCCAAAGTTACCATGAATATAACGGTCCTCATTCAAAGCAGCATTATCGCCCAAAACAACAGTCGAAGGCTTCACGAACGCCTTGTCAAAGGCCGTAGTCTGTCCCATAAACCCTTTAATAAGTCTTTCGTGACACTGCGTCAACATGGTGGGAACAGGATCCCATTTGGCTGAAAAATCAAACAAAAGGAAGAAGTCGTTGTCTTCTCGTACGAGCCGACTGCGGCCTTCCGTGACATCAATATTTGAAATTTCGTATTGTTGTGGATTGGTTGAAACTGTGAAATCAGTAAAAGCCAAACAATTGTCATAGTTGAGACGGGCTGGATCTCCGCTACGGATCGGATCTCCATCAAACATGTAATCACAAATATCAAGACCATCAGCTGCTAGCGCTACATCAAAACTATCGGGAGCCGAACACATGGCAAACATATAGCCACCGCCAGCCACAAACTCCCGTATTTTTTTAGCCACCGCC
Organism: uncultured Bacteroidales bacterium; assembly: GCA_946407975.1. Taxonomy (GTDB): domain Bacteria; phylum Bacteroidota; class Bacteroidia; order Bacteroidales; family F082; genus Limimorpha. The sequence continues at coordinate 20,178 of CAMJQC010000014.1, read as the reverse complement.
AGTTTCAGTTGCGACACCTTTGTGAATCCCCAACGAGCAGCCGTCTCTTCCTGTAATCGGACATCATCTTGATACCAAGGATAATTGCGGTAACGCGCCCAGAATTTGCCATATTGTCCCGTAAAATCTTCATGATGCAAGTGCAACCAATCATAGGTGGGCAATACGCCTTGCAAAACCTCGTCGTCATAGACCACATCATAAGGAATCTCCGCATATGTCAACACCAATGTAACGGCATCATCCCATGGCAAATTGTATTTGGGAGCATACACGGCGATGCGAGGCACTTTCTGCAGCTTCATCTCATCCATATTGACACCCGGGTCGGCTATCTCGGTCAGAATGGCATCGGCCTGCGCATCAGCGATTACCTGATAGGAAACGTTGCGCATCTTGCATTCGCGTTCAAACATGTCATGATATGGAATCAAATAACTGCCTCCCTTGTAATTCAAAAGCCAACTAATCTCCACTTCCCGTTCCAGCACCCAATAAGCCACGCCATAGGCTTTCAAATGGTTGGTCTGCGTCTGGTCCATCGGAATGAGCAAATAGGCAGCACGCATAGGCATAAACCATCCTGAAATAAAGAATAATAAAAGAATGATTAAATATTTTATATTTTTCATATTCAATATATTGTATACTAATATTTAATGTAATACTTTAATCTATGGTTTAGGGGATGAAAATCCGTCAGCACGGTTTCCAAATGTTCCCAATTCTTAATAAACCCTCTTGACTCCCGATATCGGACAACAGCTTTTACCATATCATAAGTGAAATAAGGATGGGCTAAAATGGCTTTGAATTCATCACGGTTTACATCTATCTTTTTTACGTCCGTTTCATCAAAACTCAAATAACGCCCAATCGATTCAAAACGAGATTCGTCCATACCTTTCACTTCAAGTAATTGTTCAAGTTCCACAAACCCTCCCAATCTTTCACGATAGGCGACAATTCGAGTAGCCAAATAAGGCCCAACCCGAGGAATAACAGACAACATTGACGAATCGGCCGAGTTAATGGCAACAATATCAATTTTCTTCTTGTCAAATGATACAGGATCATTAATTGAAGCATTTGTCGAATTAAAACCCTTTTCGGAATATGTCTTTCTCTTACTCTCAGATGCCGGAATGATGATATATGGAGCGAGCGTTTCGTATTCTTCATCATTGATACAATACAACCTCCTGAAATCCGCTTTAGAATAGAACGTTCCACCTTTGGCTTGATAATTGCCTATCATCCTGATCTGACGTTCGGTCAGGCCTAGACGTTGCCAATCTCCTTCATTCATCTCGTTAGGGTTAAACGGAAAGGGAGTCAGATGGGATTGCTGGGTCAACCGGGCTTCTTGCTTTTGAGCTTCTGCCTCTTGAAGGGCGTTTTCACGAACTTGAATCAGCGAATCCAAATTATGATAGGCATATGCGGGTGGTTCTTTCTTAAACGGCAGAAAGATGCATGCCAGAATGGACAGCAACAAGACCGTCAAAATGGAAATAATGGCAACTCTTTCGCCTTTCCCAAATGTGAACAACCTCCTGAACTCATCCATAACGCGCCCGCTATTTCACCAGTCCCGAAACGAAAATAATAGCAATTGCTACTGGCGCTATAAACCTTATAATAAATAAAATAACCCCCTTCACATGAAGCTTCACTTCACCTTCATTGGTCACCTCCTTATAGAATCTCTTCTTGCCCATGAACCAACCCACAAACAAGACGATCAGCAAGCCGCCCAAAGGCAACAGGATATTCGAAGAGAAGAAATCAAGCGCGCCAAACAACGGCAACCCTGCTATTTGTATGGAGGTACCCGTCTTAAGACTCAGCGATGCAAACACACCCAAAGCCATATTGGCAACGCATGCCACCACTGTAGCCCCCTTACGCGTCATATGCAGCTCTTCCACAAAATAGGCGACAACTACTTCTAACAGCGATATGGTTGAAGTCAGCGCTGCCACTGCCAGCAGGACGAAGAAAATGATGCAGAAGAAATAGCCGCCAGTTATTTGGTTGAAAATCAAAGGCAAAGTGTTGAAAACCAATCCTGTACCTGCTTCCGGACGGATTCCGAAGGAGAAGGCGGCGGGAAAAATCACTATCCCTGCCAGGATGGCAATCAAAGTGTCAGCGAGCGTCACCGACAAAGCGGTAGTTGTCAGATTGTCATTTTTCTGAATGTAGGAACCATAAGTGATCATGGCACCCATGCCAACGCTCAAAGAGAAAAAGGCCTGCCCTAAGGCATTGATAAGCACCTTGCCTGTGATTTTAGAGAAATCGGGGTTGAAGAGAAAGGTCAGACCTTCTTTCGCACCAGGTAAAGTCAGCGAGCGCACCCCCAACACCACCAAAATAAGCAGCAGCACAGGCATCAATATCTTGGCATATTTCTCGATGCCGTTTTGCACGCCTTTGAAAACGACAAAACCCGTGAGGAAGATAAATATTGCCTGCCACAACACATTCTTCCATCCCATGTTGTGGAAATCGGCAAAATCCTGTTCTATAGCGGCCAAATCCTTGCCGTGGAAATCGTTAGCGACGGATTTAACTATATATTCAAGTGTCCAACCGGAAACCGTTGAGTAGAAAGACAATATAATAAAACCGCATATTACGCCAAGATAACCGACAATGGGCCAGGCTGTCTTAGGCGCAAGCTTCTTGAACGACCCAACTGGGTTGGCTTGGGCGCTGCGTCCGATGACAAACTCAGAAAGCATGGCCGGAATGCCGAGAACCAACACGACAATCAGATAAACGATAAGAAACGCTCCACCCCCATTGTTACCTGCCTCACAGGGAAACCGATAGATGTTTCCCAGTCCTACCGCCGAACCTGCAGCAGCAGCGACAATACCTATTTTTGACCCGAAACTGTCTCGGTTCTTCTTTGGTTCTGCCATAATCTATTAATTGAAAATCAACGCTTTTCGCCAAATGCAAGGTCTCCTGCATCACCCAAACCTGGAACAATGTAGGCTTTTGCCGTCAATTCGTCGTCAATGGCACCGACCCATAATGTGACGGGCTTACGGGAAAAGACGCGCTTAACATAAGCAATACCTTCGGCACTGGCAATTGCCACTGCAATATGAATGTGCTTGGGCGACATGTCTTCAAGAATCACACGCAACGTCTGAACCAGCGACTCTCCCGTTGCAAGCATGGGGTCGCAGAGAATCAACGTACGGCCTTCCACATCGGGAAGCGAATAATACTCCACATGGATTTCAAAATCCTCGTTTTTGTCGTACTTGCGATGGGTTGCCACAAAAGCATTGTCAGACTGGTCGAACATTCTGAGCACACCATTATGGAAAGGCAATCCCGCACGAAGCACCGAGGCAATGACCGGCTGCTCCTTGACTACGCGCATCTCCTTGATGCCCAATTGTGTTGTCACCTCAGCATCATCATACTCTAGGGTCTTGCTGATTTCGTACGCCATAATCTCGCCGAGGCGCTCTAAGTTAAGGCGGAAACGCATACGCTCCTGCTGGATCTCTGCATCACGGATTTCAGCGATAAACTGGTTGAACACGCTGTCGGTCTCACCTAAATTGTTGACTTTAATCATGTTTTTACAAATTGGGGATACAAAAATAAACATTAATCGGAAAACAAAAGACCTTAGGTGGAAAAAATCAAAGTTTCTTCCAATATTTCAGAAGGAATTTTCCGAATGCCGACAGCTTGTTGCAGTAATAAGAAGGATAAGTCACGTCAGAACCGCCGAAACCACGATAGAAACGGGCTAAATTATCATCGTCGGAGCCCTCAAAATCAAAGACAACAGGGCTATTGCAATTGTCTTGAATGACGCTATCAATTAGGAAAGTCATCGCCTGGCTTTCTTTGCCCGTCTCGTTGTTTCCTGAAAACAGGAATATGATCCTTCCACCCCATCGCAGAAACAATGCACCGCAGCAAATCTCACCTGATTCTGCATCCGCAACGCCGTTCAAAAAAGCAAAACCCCGGCTGATCGCCTCGGCGCAAAGATGTCGCAAAACGTCATATTCATGATTTCTCCATACCGACACCGACGCTCCTCGATTGGCGCGAAAAAGAGCAATGATTCTATCTATGGAAACCTCTTTTTCCAGTCTCAAATTATGTGAAGACGCCTTTGACAAATTGCGCTTCGTATTTGTATGATAACCATCTTGTACAGTAGGATAATCTCTACTTAAATCCAATATGATATCATGATGATATTCAATTTTTTTAATAGAATAATCTAAAGTATTGCTTGAATTTAGACGAATTTCAACAAAACGGTACTTATCAGGGATGGAATTGAAGAAACCACGGAGCAATTCGGAATTAATTATGTCTTTTGAAAACACCCCTAGTTGTTGGGCAAAAAAAGGCTGGAAAAGGTAATGGACGCCGAACCTGCAACCACCTGTCAAAGGCATAACGGCAGTGTAATCATCTTTCACTAACGCCTCCCAACCGGGATGCACGATGTCGAGATACCACGAAAGAGCATAAACGAGTCCCTGGGGTGAATTCCCTATGCATTCATCCCATTTCGATTTATCAATGCTTTTATGTGAAAGATAACAAATCATTGGGCAGCGTATTCCAACAACTTCCGATACATTTCGGGCCATCCCTCCCACCGTTTCTCTCCACTGAGCGTCTCATTGTGCGTAAGATAGACAAACGTACCCTTTATTGCCCTGACCTCATCAACCAGGTGTTTAGCCAAATCGAGCGACTCGTTTGCATCGAGATTAAGATAATCGCGCATCGTGCCGTCCATTAATGCAAAAGGATGCACCATAAGTTCAGTAACCGTATCATTTTCAAGGTCATAAAACGGGAAAGCGTCGGCGATACCCGCCCTGAAGCCAGCCTGGGAAGCAAAGCCCATCGTATAATCATCGGTAATATCCAATTCGATCAGCTTCTGATAGCTGACGGGTATGTTCATCCTTAAAAAATGCTGTCGGCTTTTTGTCACCTCTCTGTTGAGGACCCCTGCAAGGCGGTCTATCTCCATCTTCAGCTTTTCACTATCCAGATACGAAGAAAAAGACGGATGTATGCCCACATCAGCATAGTCGCCAATGCGTTTAATCAACGCCTTAAATTTCTCATTACGTATGGAAATGTTTTTATCATTCGTGTCGTAATCGCCACAAAGAATGAAATATAAAGGCCTGATGTTGAATTCTTTCTGCAACCTAAACTGATAGTCAAAAGTATCGAACGGATCTCTTTTTCGTCCACGCAGCACTTTGTGCCGTTCTTTTATCTCTTTGAAATCGCCAGCACTGAGATTTTTGAAAAAAGCTCCTACGGTCCTAAAGATGCCTTTCCCCTTATATGCCCATGCTGCATCGACATCATAAGTTGGCACAAATTGAAACGATTTTGATTTCATTTGCAACTCAGGATAAACGTCTAGCAGGCGTTCACCCAGTTTTTTTGCCCAAATATTCACCAAAGGCTTCTGCAGCATACCTACTTCAAACATCCATGTCGATTCCGCCTGAAAGCGACCGTATTTATCGCGCACATGAGGTAGATACTCTTCGTAACGAGAGACCAGATAGAAAGAGGCGGCAAACACGTCAAACGGCATAAGGTTGCCCTTTCCAAACACTGGAAACAAAGCCCTAGTGCCTTCAAATGCTATGGAAGGCAGCTCCTGCTCCTCTATCTTGCGTTCAAAAAGCAACGGCACAGCATTCAGACCCGGCTCATCAGCCACTCGGTCTCTTCCATAGGTAAATCTTGCTCCCTCAACAGAAGCATATCTTTCCGCGTCAGAAACCAATTCGTATTCCAGACCCAGCAACCGGCCCAGGACCAAATCGAAGGCATAATGCAAACGCCCGGTGATTTTCGGCACTAAGACATAGAGTTTCATAGGCACAAAGATAGCGTTAAAAATGCTTCTTTTTACAAAAAACCTAAAAAAGGGACTTTTTTGAAACAGGGAGGCCTTTTTTGTGTATTTTTGTCATTTTAATACACAATGCTTTCCTCATGGAGAATTTCGTCGTATCTGCTAGAAAATACAGGCCTTCCACTTTTGACACCGTAGTTGGGCAAGGCTCTATCACCTCTACTCTAAAGAATGCCATCCGCAACAACACCTTGGCGCAAGCCTTTCTGTTTTGCGGTCCGAGAGGTGTAGGCAAAACCACTTGCGCCCGCATCTTAGCCAAGACCATCAATTGTCTGCATCCTACTGCCGACATGGAGGCTTGCGACGAATGCGAGTCGTGCCGTGCTTTCAACAACAACGCCTCATTCAACATTTATGAACTTGACGCCGCTTCCAACAATTCGGTAGAAGACATTCGAAGCCTAGTAGAGCAAGTTCGCATCCCTCCACAAGTCGGTCAGTATAAAGTCTACATCATCGACGAGGTCCACATGCTTTCCGCCTCGGCCTTCAACGCCTTTTTGAAGACCCTGGAAGAGCCACCAGCGTATGCGAAATTCATCCTTGCCACGACCGAAAAGCACAAGATCATCCCCACCATCCTATCTAGATGTCAGATATTTGACTTCAAGCGCATTACGGTAGAAGACATTGCCAAACACCTAGCATTTGTAGCCCAAAGCGAAGGCATCACTGCCGAACCCGAGGCTTTGAACATCATCGCACAAAAAGCGGATGGCGCCTTACGTGACGCTTTGTCCATCTTCGACCAAATGGTGAGTTTCTCCGGCAAAAACATCACCTATAAGGACGTTATCGACAACCTTAACGTGCTTGACTACGATTATTATTTCAAAGCGGTAGAGGATATTCTGCAAGGTAACACCAGCGAAATACTGATGCTTCTTCACGACATCATCAGCAAAGGCTTTGAACCGCAACATTTCATCAGCGGCATGGGCAGCCATCTGCGCAGTCTGCTTGTTAGCAAAGACCCTGTCACAACCCAATTACTTGAAGTCAGCGACAGTCTTCGTCAACGGTATACGCAACAGTCACAGCTCTGCGACATGGCTTTCCTCTTAAAGGCCCTAGACATCAACAACCAATGCGACATCAGCTATCGCGCCGCTAACAACAAACGTCTCCATCTTGAAATCGCATTAATGAAAATGTGTGCTCTGTGCAATGGCAGTTTGAATATTCTTGAGCCTCCCATAAGCCAACCGTTAGCTACAAATCGGCCAGCCTCAGCTCCTCCTAAACCCGCCTCAACGGCCCCTCAACAACCCGCTAACATTCCTACTTCCAACCCGAATGCATCCGTTTCTCAATCAAAACCTGACGTAAAAAAAGCCGAAACTGAACCAAAAACTGAGTCAGAGCCAACTGATATAAACCCTGTTCATGCGCCTTCTGTAACAGCCCAACAGAAAACAGAAGCAGGGACCGCTACAATCAGAAAACGTGGCGTTGGAAGCAGTGCCATCTCCATCAGCAGTCTTGAACAAGAAAAAAAAGTCTCCGAAGAGATTGAAGAAACATGGAATTCGCCTTTTACTCAAGATGAACTAATAAAATCTTGGAATGAATTCATTAACAAGCAAAAAAAGCTTTCTCCAACTTTCGCAGCTGCCATTAGCAAATACCAACCCTCGCTTGGACCTAATTTCGAAATACGATTCCCCGTTGACAATCTGCTCTTCGAAAATGACAAGACCGGAATGGCAGACTTAAGGTCCCATCTCAAAAACACCTTGCACAACAATCAGTTTAAACTGATCCCTGAAATTATGGATAAACCAGCTGAAATTGAGGCCTACACCGATAAGGACAAATTTCAAAAGCTCGCACAAGAATATCCTTTTATGAACATGTTACAAACCGAATTAAAGCTGGAAGGCGATTTATAGTGAACAACAACATAATCAACAATAAATCAAATTATTAAATGAAAAAGGAAAACTTAGTAGCCATGATGATTTTATGCACATTGGCAACAGGCTGCGCACAGAAGGCAGTCGAAAAACCCCAACCCGAGAAAGAAATTGTTCCGGCCATCGACCTGAGCAACATGGACACCACCATCAACCCTGCGGAGGACTTCTTCCGTTATGCCAACAACAACTGGATCAAGAACAATCCCATCCCCGAAGAGTACTCCACCTATGGTGCCTTCACCGAGATTGACCAACACAACGAGATTCTTATCCAAGACATCATCGACGAGGTCTCGAAAGACGCTAACGCCAAACAAGGCAGCGTTGCCCAGAAGATTCGTGACTTCTACAACGCAGGCATGGACACCGTGGCCATCGACGCACGCGGTTACAGCGAGTTGCAACCTTACTTTGACATGATTGACGGCCTCAACGACAAGGCCGACTTAGCCGAACTGATGGGCAAACTGCACAGCGACGGCATCGGCGGCTTCTTCAATGCTGGAGGCAGCTCCGACCCGAAGAACGCCGAGATGGTCATCATGCACCTCTACCAAGGCGGCCTCAGCCTGACCGATCGCGATGACTACCTCGTTGCTGAATCACAGGAGATGCGCGACAAGTATGTCGAGCATGTGGCCAAGATGTTCCAACTCACCGGCACCGACTCCATCGAAGCCGCCAAGAAAGCCCAGGACATCCTCGCCCTTGAGACCCAGTTGGCCAAGAACTCATTGAGTCGTGTGGAGATGCGTGACCCCGACCGCATGTACAACAAACGCAGCCGTGCCGAGTTGCAGAAATCAACACCCATTTTCAACTGGGACAACTATTTCGATGCCGCTGGCGCTCCTGCTTTCGACTCACTCAACGTTGGCATGCCCGACTTCATCGCCAACCTGAACAAGATCATCCTCAACACCGACCTCAGCGCAATCAAAGACTACCTGCGTTGGAAAGTCATCCACGGCAGCGCTTCGATGCTGAGCAGCGACCTTGACGCTGAGAACTTCAACTTCTACGGTAACTATCTCTATGGCCAAGAGGTGCAGCAACCCCGTTGGCGCCGCATCCTTGATGCCACCTCCGGTTGCCTTGGCGAAGCCGTCGGACAGCTTTATGTTGAAAAGCACTTCCCTGCAGAAGCAAAAGATCGCATGCTCAACCTTGTCGGCAACCTGCGCACCGCCTTGGGCGAACGCATTAAGAACCTCGATTGGATGAGCGACGAGACCAAAGCTAAGGCCTTGAATAAGCTCGACTGCTTCAATGTGAAGATCGGTTATCCTGACAAGTGGAAGGATTACAGCAAGTATGAGGTCACACCTGATTCTTATTTCGAGAACGTACACCGCGCCATCCGCTTCGAGACTGAGAGAGAAATGGCCAAGATTGGAAAGCCCGTCGACAAGGACGAATGGTTCATGACGCCTCAGACCGTCAACGCTTACTACAGCCCCGAGATGAACGAAATCGTGTTCCCCGCCGCCATCCTTCAGCCCCCGTTCTTCAACATGGATGCTGACGACGCCGTCAACTACGGTGGCATCGGCGTGGTGATCGGCCATGAGATGACCCACGGCTTCGACGACCAAGGCTGCAAGTACGACGAAAACGGCAACCTCAACAACTGGTGGACCGAGGAAGATTCCAAAAAGTTCAACGAACGCACTGCCCAACTCGCCAAATTGTTTGATGAGTTCCAAGTGAGAGGCAACAAAATCAACGGCCAGCTGACCCTCGGCGAGAACATTGCCGACCTCGGCGGCCTCAACGTCGCATGGGACGCCTATCAGATGACAGAAGAGGCCAAGGCCAACCAAAGCATCGACGGTTACACGCCTGCCCAACGCTTCTTCATCAGCTATGGCACCATCTGGCGCAACAACTCGCGCGACAAGTACATCGAACGCCAAGTGAAGACCGACGTGCACTCACCCGCTGAGGCTCGCGTCAACCGCACCCTCGGCTCAATGCCGCACTTCTACGAGGCCTTCGACATCCAACCCGAAAACGCCATGTATATCGCTCCCGAAGAGCGTGCCGTCATTTGGTAATCATGGGTTTAAAGAAACAAATAGCCAAACTGGGGCTTCGTCTTGGTGGTTGGACGACCGTCAACGAAGCTCCAGCCGACTTGGGCAATGCGGTTTGCATCGTAGCGCCCCATACCGCCATTGAAGATTTCTTCGTCGGCCTTGGATTCTATTGGTACTACGACATCAAGTTCAAGGTGATGATCAAACAGGAGTTCTTCAAACCTGGCTTGGGATGGCTGTTGAAGAAAGTCGGCGGCATCCCAGTCAACCGTGGCCACCAGAACCATCTCGTGGATCAGATGGTCGACATGTTCAGCCAAACCAAGGACACCCATCTCCTCATCTGCCCCGAAGGAACGCGAAAAGCGGTGAAACACTGGAAAAAAGGATTCTATGTCATTGCTGAAGGTGCTAACGTACCCATCGTCTTGGGTTTCATCGACTACAAGAAGAAATACTGTGGCATCGAAAGGATCTTCTATCCTACGGGCGATTACGACAAAGACCTGGCCGAGATTTGGGACTACTACAAAGACATCAAAGCCAAACATCCCGAAGGCTTTAATCTAGACGAACAATACAGAAACGCACAACAATGATTGACTTAGAGACAAAAATCCATGACAAGTTCACCTTGGAGTTCAAGGTGGGTTTCAACACAGAAACGTCAGAACGTAAGACGAAATTCCGCGATTATGTGATGAATACATGGATTTTTGTCCCTAACAGTCTTGACATCAACGCAGCAAAATACAGCAAGGAAGACTTCTACCGCGACCTCAAGTCGGGTGTGCGCCTCATCACCCCTTCCTATAGCCTGCATGAGTTGGCCAACGACGAACAACTGCTTCCGAGCCAAGCGCTCATCTCCAACTTCAACGACATGAGTAGCGCTCCTGAAGACACGCAAGACCTCACCCATGCAATCAAGATGTATTGCGCCATCGCCAAGAGTGCTTTCCGCGACGGCTGTTTTGCCATCACGCAAAATGAAAATGCTGAAAACCGTACTGAATCGTGCCATCAGTATCTCACCGACGGCCACAAGATATTGGAGCGTTATCGCCATCTGCATGGTAGGGTGGATGAGAAAAACGCAACAGATAGGATAAAACAAGTCTTTGCCTATGGCGATGAGTTTTTGAGCAATGTCATGGAGAAATACGCCTACCGACTCCGCGACAACATCCGGCTGAAGCATTCCGATGAATATCCACGACTGGAAGGTTTATTCAAAGAAGTGCTCCTCGACGAAAGGAACTATAGGGAACAAAAGGGTTACCTCAGTGTGAAGGCCGACGACGAGAAAGGCAATGAGGATTTTGTCTTCCGCGCTAGCCTGCTGAAGAAATTCACCGAGAGCGACCTTTACCTCAACGCCACCAAGCGGAAGAACACCTTCCTGGTAGAGCAGATCCTATACAGTCTGGCTGCCGGCGCCGCCATGGTGGTGGCCACGCTGTCGTCGTTCTTCTTCCAGCAAAGATACGGCAACTTCACCCTGCCTTTCCTCATCGCGCTGGTAATCAGTTATATGTTTAAGGACCGCTTGAAAGATTGGCTGCGCCTCATCTTTGCCAAGCGTGTCAGCAACAAGGTCTTTGACACCCGCACTGATTTCCGCGTCAAGGAAAGATACATCGGCTGGAGCAAGGACAGCGTCGACTTCATCGATAGCGACAAGATCATACCCGAAGTCATCAAGTTGCGTAGCCGCAATCCGCTCTTTGCCGAAGTGAGCGGTAAAGACGAGAAGGTGTTGCTTTACCGTAAAAAGGTACAACTCTGGCCGACAGAACTGGCCAAAGCCAGCCCTTACCCACTTAGAGGCATCAACGACATTCTGAGGTATAATTTCACGGAATACACCCGCAAGATGGACAACCCGAGTTTCCCGCTCTCTGGCACTTGGGAGGACAACGAATACAAACCCATCGAAGGCAAGAAAGTCTACCACATCACCATCATCATACAATGCGTCTACGATGGCAAGACCGAATACAAGCGCATCGTGGTGCGTTGTGACCGCGATGGAATTGTAAACGTCAAAGTGAGCTGATTATTCCAGTTTAACCCAGCTCGAAAGGACCATACTTTCAGAGCTTCCACCGATCATTATAGTAAAATCACCTGGTTCGCAATGCCAGCCATCTTTCGTTGAATACACTGACAAATCATGTTTGGTGAGGCAGAAAGACACCGCGACAGTTTCGCCCTTATTAATATGAACGCGTCGAAAGCCCTTCAAAAGCTTAGAAGGTGGTGCTATAGACGCAACTTCATCACGGATATAAAGCTGCACAACCTCATCGCCATCGCAAGGACCGATGTTTTTAACATTGACAGTGACTCTAAATAGCTCGTCTCCATCACGTATGGTATCAATTCGTAAGTCGCTGTATTCGAATTGGGTATAGCTTAAGCCATAACCGAAAGGATAAAGCGGTTTGCCAGATTCTTCCACATAATCGCCCGTAGCAGGCTGGGAATAATAGACAGGAATTTGTCCTATCGACCGTGGCACGGAGATGGGCAGACGACCGGCAGGATTATAGTCACCCCAAAGGATGTCGGCCAAGGCAGAACCGCCTTCCATGCCCGGATACCACATCGTCATCAAAGCATTGGATTTTTCGGCGGCAAGAGTCATATCCAAAGGTCGGCCTTGTATGTAGACCGTCACGACAGGCTTGCCCATGGCATAAATGCGTTGCATCAGCTCCTCTTGTCGGCCTAACAATTTCAACGTGGAGCGATCATATCCTTCGCCACAATCCATATCAGAAATGGACGTATTCACGATGGCAGCACCTGTTTCCTCATAACTCGTCTTGAAATCACGGGCAGAAGAGCCACCAACAACCAACACCACCACATCTGCACCCTTAGCGGTCTTAATCGCCTCATCAATGTTAGCATCCTCTTCGTCGCGCACGGCACAGCCTTTGGCATAGGACACCTCCACCCTTCCCTTGTCACGGAAGCCTTCGAGCATGGTCACGATACGGCCAGAGTCTTGTGGCGCAGTGTAATCACCTAACTGGTTGTACATATTATCGGCGTTTGGCCCGATGACCGCTACCTTATTTATATTATCTCCAAAAGGCAAAAGACCGTCATTTTTCAGCAAAATGGACGATTCCAAAGCCACTTGCTTGGCCAACTGGGCGTTTTCTTTGGTGCCCACTTCTGCCTCGGCCAAAGCCTCGTCAACATATGGATAGTCAAACAGGCCTAAATCGTATTTCAGTTGTAAAACATGCCGCACGGCACGGTCGATGTCGGCTTCGGTGACGAGACCTCGCTGCAAGGCCTCTTTCAAGAAACCGCCGTAATTGTAACCGCCTAAGTCAACGTCGACACCTGCCTTTAAAGCCAATGCGGCAGCCTCGACAGGGTCGGCAGCCACATGTTGGGTAGCATAGATGGCGTTGACGGCATTCAAATCGGAGAAGACTACACCTTTGAAGTCCCATGAGTTGCGCAGAATGTCTTGCAGAAGCCATTCATTGGCCGAACATGGCACACCGTCGATGGTGTTATAGGAAGTCATGATGGAATGGGCGGAGCCCTCTTTAACAGCCTGCTCGAAAGCGGGCAAATAATCCGACATAAGCCGATTGGATCCTACATCTGCCGTGGCGGCATTGTGACCGCCCCGCGGGATGCCATATGCAGCGAGATGCTTCAAGGTCGCGCAGACATTTTTCTGCATTCCCCTCACAACCGCAGCGCCCAATGTGCCTGAGAGATACGGGTCCTCGCCCATCGTTTCCTCCACTCTCGACCATCTTGGATCACGAGCGATGTCCAAAACCGGACCATAGCCGACGTGAGCGCCTTGCAGACGCACCTCCTTCCCCATCACTTCGCCCATCTGCTCCAAAAGTTCAGGGTTCCATGTCGATGCCTGCCCGACACCCGTTGGAAAGACCGTAGTGCCTATCGCCATATGTCCATGCGGCATCTCTTCACAGAACAGCAGAGGGATTCCGAGTCGCGTGTTTTCCATCGCATAACGCTGCATCATGTTCAGCAGTCGCGCCGACTCACGAGGCTTCAAACCAGTTTCCACCGTCTTCCTTGACCAAGGGTCGGCACGGAGCACCGCCCAGCAGGAACCTAATGGAAGCGTGTCCATCATTCCTTTGAAGTCGTCTGACAGCCATGTGGAATCCGTGTCCTTTCCATAGAAAGTGAATCCAATGGGACAAGTTAGCTGACCGCATTTTTCCTCCAAAGTCATCTTGGAGAGCAAAGCATCGACTTTATCTTGCTTTGCACATGCGGCCATGATGATGGCCAATAATATGACGAGCCATTTTCTCATTAAACAAGGTTACGGATGAGGTCTTCTCTCTCTCCGGGGAGCATGTCGATGACAGGAATCTCCACCATCGTATAGCATCCTGGTTGCAGGCGCATCGTGGCGCGGGCCACATTGACCAGCACCTGTCCCGTCAGAGCGGGGTTATTGATGCTCATGTTGAACTCCATACGCTGGTTTTGGGTCTTACCCGAAACGCCCTTGCGCACAAGATTCACGCCATGGCCCATGTCGCGCACGGCATCCACGTTGTCGACAGCAAACACATGTGTCTCGTCGCTGGCAAAATACGGATCAGCTTTGATATCGGCAGTGACTTGTTCCAAAGTGGCACCTGGCTCCAGCTCCACATACACCATACGGCGATGGATGCCTTCACCCAAGGGGATCGTTACAGAAAGGGCATTCTTTACTCCTTTCTTAGAACGCACACAAACGCTATGACCCATTGACATGCCTGGACCGAAGTTTGTGTACGATAAGCCTTTTGGCGCCAAGCTCTGCATCAAAGTACGAACGATGGAGTCCGAGCCAGGATCCCATCCAGCGGCAATGACGCTAACGGTCTTTGTTTCCTTATTAATAGGCATCAGTTCGCGACGATAGTCCACAATGGAAGTATGGATATCGAAGGAATCCACGGTGTTAATGCCTAAAGGCAATATCTGTTTGGCATACTCTGGGCATGAACGCGTCGGGCATGCCAGAATGGCCACATCCACGTCTTTCAGTTCCTTGATATCTTTTACAACCTTATAGTTTGTCAATTCAAGAGGCAAATTCAACGCGCCATTGCGACGCACTATACCTGCCACCTCAAAATCGGGAGCCATTTCCAAAGCTTCTAGAGCAAAACGTCCCACATTGCCGTAACCCACTACGGCCGCTCTTATTGTTTTCATTAGTCATTTGATTTAAAGAAGCAAATTTACAAATAATATTTTCACCAACACCATAGAATTTTTTTCAACATCAAAGCTCTTTTGATATTACTGTATTATGAGATAACAGAATCATATAAAATCAAAGAAAAACAACCTATAAAACAGAGAAAAATATATTTTTGCAGCCTAAATAATCATAACTAATCACAAATAAGTTCATTTTTATTCATTTACATCAATAACTACTATTAGTAAATCTATTAAAACAAGCATTCAATATGAAAAGAATTGTTTTACTTATTGCATTATCATTGGTTTGGTTCTCGGTCACGGCACAAACCATAGTCGAGAAAGAGTATCATTTTGGCCAGCCAACCATCACTCACATTGAAGGTTACGACCAGATTCAACTCAAAGGCTGCATGCAATCTGCTCCTGCCGGACAGCCTTCGCTCCCATGGCAAAACGTCAGTCTAATGCTGCCTCAAGGCCAGGAAGCCGTTTTTCTCGAAGTCGAACTCTTTGATTTTCAAGAATTAGAAGGCAATCATCAGCTCTATCCTTATCAATCAGCACGCACTTACTCTAATCCGGAACGTAAGGCTTTTGAAAAAGACGAAACACTGTATGCTTCCAAAAGCGTCTATCCTGCTCAATCTTATGGACAGCTTACCACGCAGTATATGAATGGCATCGGCTTCGCTTTTTCCGCTTTCTCTCCCGTACAATACATACCCTCCGAAGGCAAGGTGATGGTCGCCACCAAGGCTATCGTCCGCGTCGCCACCGCTGCCTCCAAGGCCGATCAGAGTCGTAGGCTCTGGCTCACTCCTGAGAACGTCAGACGTGCCAGTCGCCTCGCTCAGAACTCCGAGATGCTGCAGAGTTATGACGCAAAGGGCCGTGCCGTCGGCGGATACGAGATTCTCGTCATCACCACTCAGCCTTACGTCAGTCAGTTCGAGGCCTACCAGGACTTCTACCTCCAGCGTGGCCTTCGCTCCCGCGTCGTCGACGTCAACACCATTTATAACACCGTCAGCGGACAGGACAATCAAGAGAAGATACGCAACTACATCATTCAGGAATACGAGAACAACGGCATCCTCATGGTCAACCTAGGTGGTGACGTGCCCAGTATCCCCTACCGCGGCTTCTACTGCGACGTCCTCACCGGAGGCAGCCACGAGACCGACAACGACATCCCCTCCGACCTCTACTATGCCGCCCTCGACGGCACATGGAACGACAACGGCAACAACCGCTGGGGTGAGATCGGTGAGGACGACCTCCTTCCCGAAGTCGCCATAGGCAGGATGTGCTTCAGCTCCCAGACTGAGTTCAACAACATTATGAACAAGACCTTCACCTACCAAACCGATCCTGTATTGGGAGAATTCCACAAGGTCATCATGGGTGGTGAACATCTCTACGACGACCCTGTCAGCAATGGCAGCCAGTATTTAGAGCTTCTCATCGGAGAACACAACGACAACGGCTACACCACCGTCGGCATTCCAGAAAACTACGTTTTCACCCGTCTCTACGAAGAGCAGGGCAACTGGAGCGCCTCTCTGTTACGCAACGCCATCAACGCTGGAACCCAATACGTACACCACGACGGCCACGCTAACACCAATTACGTTGCAGGATGGACCAACAGCGACATCACCGACGCCAACTTCAGCGGCGCCAATGGCATAAACCACAACTACACCTTCTTTCACACCTCTGGCTGCATATGTGGAGACTTCTCCAGCGACTGCATCCTCGAAAAGATGACCAAAATAGCCAACTTCGCGGTCGCCACCATTGGCAACTCGCGCTATGGCTGGTTCAACGAAGGCCAGACGGAAGGCCCCGCCATTCACCTTCACCGTGAAACAGAAGACGCATACTACCACGATCGCATCCCATATGCCGGACTCGCCATGGCTGAGTGTAAGATTCAGACAGCACCGTGGGTTAATGCGCCCGGACAATGGGAAGAAGGCGCATTACGCTGGAACTTCTACGACCTCAACCTTATGGGTGACGTCGCCGTCAGTCCTTGGCACGACGAACCCTTCACTCCTGAAGTAAGCTACGCCACCGAGATCCTCGTAGGTCTCTCCTCCACCGACGTCAATGTCACTGATGCCAACGGCAACGGACTCTACAACTTCCGCTGTTCTCTCTTCCATGGCGACGAACTTATCGGCACAGCCCAGACCGATGCCGATGGCAATGCACACCTAGAGTTCGAAAGCCCCATCGACTTCGTTGATGAGATGAGTCTCATTGTCACCGGCTGCGATGCTTGGCCACAGGTCTTGCCCGTCATCAGCATCCCTGGCAACTGTGCCTATATCATCTACGACAATTGCGAAGTCCATGACGACAATGGACAAGCCGACTTCGGTGAAAACGTCACACTCAACATGCAGTTCAAGAACGTAGGTACCGTGGCCTCTGGCACCGTCACCGCCACCCTGACTACGGACAACGAATACGTCACCATCGTCGACGGCACTGAGACCCTCAGCAGCATCGGAGGCTCCGCCACCCTTAACATCGAAGACGCCTTCGGCATCAGCATCAGCGACGCCGTCCCGGATGGCGCCAAGGCCCTTTTCATGCTCAGCTGCACCGACGGTACCGATACCTGGCAGAGTAATTTCAGCCTCACGCTCTGCGCTCCCCGACTCTCTATCGTGAATGTCGTCATTGACGATAGTGAAGGCAACAACAACGGCTGCGTCGATCCTGGCGAGACCATCACCCTGCATATCACAGCCCAGAACACAGGCATGAGCGATGCGCCTGGCACCACCTTCGAGATCTTCTGCCAGACCCCGGAAATCAGTTTCGACCAGTATCAATTCAACATCGGCGACGTCGAAGCTAGCGAGACCTACCACGTCGACTTCACCTTCACCCTCGATGCCGAGTCGCAAACTGGCATCGCCTATCAGATGGCCCTGTCGACAGCATCAGGCAATTACGAAACCGAGGAGCACTACATCTTCGTAGTTGGTAATATTATTGAAGACTTCGAGACTGGCGACTTCAGCAAGTTCGAATGGATCAACAACAGCGACCAGCCTTGGGTCGTCCTCAACTCGAGCGCCTACGAGGGCAGCCATTGCGCAAAGAGTGGAACCATCGGCAGCGACCAGAGCAGCATTTTGAGTATAAGCCTTGAAATAGCCACCGAAGGTGAGGTAAGTTTCTTCAAAAAAGTCTCGTCGGAGGCCAATTACGACAAGCTGTATTTCTTCATCGACAGCCAAGAGATGGGCGAGTGGTCTGGTGATGTCCAATGGAGCCTTGAGACCTATCCCTTGACGTCAGGAAGACACCAACTCATCTGGGAATACTCCAAAGACTTCAGCGTCAGCAGTGGCCAAGATTGCGCCTGGATTGACAATATCGTGTTCCCACCTACCGATCTCGTCACCGTCGTCACGGAGACCTACAGCACCGATTTAGCTGTCTACCCCAACCCAAGCAACGGCAGCTTCAACATCAACTTGCCAGAAGAAAACTGCGAAATCACCGTCTTCAACGGTATGGGCCAGCAAGTGTATTACCAAGGCAATGCTAACGGCCTGACGCAGCTTCACCTTGAGAGCCTTGGAAAAGGCATGTACTACATTACCGTGAAGTCAGCTTGCCGTGTTGACACGCAAAAGATCGTGATAAAATAATCCAAAGCATAACAAACAAAAAAAGCAGGACGCTATGCATCCTGCTTTTTTTTATTCAATCGAGCAATGTATCTATCAAGCCATACCTCGTTGTTTCTTTATCTGTTCGTAAGCCGCATTAACCTCTTGGAGCTTCTTTTCAGCAGCCTCACGCACTTCATCGCCCAAGTGACTTACAAGGTCAGGATGGTATTTCTTCGCCATATCGCGATACGCTCTCTTCACCTCTTCATCACTAGCAGTAGGTTCGATCTCAAGAATCGTGTATGCGCTGTCAACGCTGGCTACAAACATGGCCTTGATGGATTCAAAATCAGAGTTCGTGATTCCCATATAACCAGCCACACTCTCGATAACGTTAACCTCGGCATCACTGACGAGACCATCGGCATTGGCGATACCAAACAGATAGTGCAACAACTGTAGGCGTGACGAATAGTCCATATATTGACCCACTTGACGTCCAACGTCATATAGGTTGTAATCCTGGTTCAATATCTCTCGAAGCATTTTGATGTAGTTCTCCGCACGCTGTTGTCCGAAGTTCTGCAAGAAAAAGCGCTTTACATAATCGAGTTCAGAACGTTTCACGGTCCCATCTGCTTTCATCACCGCAGCAGAGAGCACCAAAAGACTGACATTGAAATCACGTTTAGGGGCCGTATCACCCATGTTCTCCTTAATCTCCGTCTCTGTCCAACCGCTAAACAGGTTACCAATCACGTAGCCGATGATGGCACCGATGATGCCGCCACCAAAAATAAAGCCCAAACCAGCTCCGACCCATTTACCCATGCCACCGCCACTGCGAGTGACCGTAGTACGCGTTGTGCCGTCGTCATCCACTATTGTTTCTTTTCTTTTACGAGCGGCTCTGAAGACAAGAACCAGACCTACAATTGCAATAGCGATATAGATCAGGTACGGGGTGTATTCTTCCATATCAAAAATTTTTGCAAAAATACAGGAAAAAAACAAAAAATCCGTACTTTTGCACCTTTGAATTTTTTCAAGCGAATTTCCATTAATTACAAACAAATAGAAGAAAATGACTAAGTACGTTTATACCTTTGGTGGCAAGACTGCTGAAGGTAATGCTTCGATGAAGAACGAGTTGGGCGGCAAAGGCGCCAACTTGGCAGAAATGTGTCTGCTCAAACTCCCCGTTCCTGCTGGTCTGACCATCACAACGGAATGCTGCACTGCTTATTACCAAAACAATTGCCAACTCCCTGCTGGTCTCATGGATGAAGTCCACGTCGGCATGAAGAATATGGAGAACATCATGGGCATGAAATACGGTGACCCTGAGAACCCGCTGCTCGTCAGCTGCCGTTCTGGTGCGCGCAAGTCCATGCCTGGCA
>CAMJQC010000013.1 GCA_946407975.1 uncultured Bacteroidales bacterium | reverse complement strand
GCCGCCCACCCATAGCGGAAACCCCGACAGCGAAAGCCGCCGGGGTTTTCTGTTTTATGACAATTCTATAAGATTCTACTCCTATAAAACAAATCACGGCATGCCGAAGACATGCCGTGATTCTTTTAATATGGAAAAGCCTTGCCTATTCTTCCGTAGAGGTTTCTGCTGCACGGAAGTTAACGAGGTCTTCCTCTATGAAGTTCTTGATGTAAACACTCTTTCCAACCACGTCTTCTTCTGCAGCATGTACGTAAACGTTTGCTGACTGCTTGAAGAGATGCGGTGCACGTGTAGCGTCGTCAAGAATGAGTAGCGACATAATGATGTCGCCTGTCATATCATACAGACGGCGGGCCAGGAAGTCCTGTACCTCTTGGTTGTTGGCGCCTTTCACATAATTGATGCACTGCTCGTACAGTTCCACCATGTTGTTGACGGCAACCTTCAAAGGCTTCAGGTCTTCCGACACTTCCTGCTCCATCATCTCCTTGATGATACCGAGGTAAGTGCCATTCATGATGTAGCGGATAGCTGCAACTACCTGTAGCTGCGTGGTGCCTTCATAAATGGAGAAGATGCGTGCGTCACGGTAGAGCCGCTGACTCTTGTATTCCATGATGAAACCGCTGCCTCCATGGATGCTGATGGCATCGTAGGCGTTCTGGTTGGCATACTCGGAGTTCATGCCCTTGGCCAGAGGCGTGAAGGCATCGGCGAGACGCGAGTACTTCTTGCACTCGGCACGCTCCTCGGGCGTCAGCGGACGCTCGCGCTGGATGTCCTCAAGGCACTTGTAGATGTCGACATAACGGGCAGTCATGTAGAGCAGCGAACGACCGGCGTCGATCTTGGCCTTCATGCGCGAAAGCATGTCGTAAACTGCCGGGAATTCGATAATCTTCTTGTGGAACTGCTGACGCTCACTGGCATACTTCAGAGCCTCGTTGTAAGCCTCTTGTCCCAGACCCACCGACTGCGCAGCAATGCCCAGACGGGCGCTGTTCATCAGAGCCATAACATACTTGATAAGGCCCAGACGGGTCTCACCGCAAAGCTCAGCCTTGGCGTTCTTGTAGGTCAACTCGCAGGTCGGGGAGCCGTGGATACCGAGCTTGTGCTCGATGTGGCGCACGTTGACGCCGCCCTGACGCTTGTCGTAGATGAACATCGACAGGCCGCGACCGTCCTTGGTGCCTTCCTCGGAACGGGCCAGCACAAGGTGGATGTTGGAGTCGCCATTGGTGATGAAACGCTTCACGCCGTTGAGCAGATAGCAGCCGTCCTTTTCACTATAGGTGGCCTTCAGCATGACGCTTTGCAGGTCGGAACCGGCATCGGGCTCGGTGAGGTCCATCGACATGGTCTCGCCGGCGCAAACACGCGGGATGTATTTCATGCGCTGCTCCTCGTTGCCGAATTCATATAAGGTGTCGATGCACGACTGCAACGACCAAATGTTTTGGAATCCGGCATCGGCTGAGGCAATCAGCTCGCTCAGCATGGAGAACACCGTGATAGGAAGATTCAAGCCACCGTAACGGCGTGGCATGGAGACACCCCATAAACCGCCTTTAGTGCAGGCGTCCAGGTTCTCCACGGTTTTGGAGGCATATTTCATGCGTCCATTCTCAAGATGCGGACCCTCTAAGTCAACAGACTCGGAGTTGGGCTCGATGATGTTGGCAGCAATGTCACCCGTGATGTCGAGCACGCGGCGGTAGTTTTCCATCGCGTCTTCGTAATCGACAGGTGCATCGGCATATTTCTCCTTGTCTTCGAAATTGCGTTCTTTCAGCTCGACAATACGCTTCATCAGCGGATGGTCAAGATAGAAATTCAAAGATGGATTGTCGCTATAATAGTTTGCCATGATTATTTCGAATTTTGTTTGTAATACTTGATCAGCTTCGGGACGACCTCTTCAACCGTGCCAACAATCACATAGTCAGCGATTCTATTAATAGGAGCGTCGGGGTCGCTGTTGATGGAGATGATGATTTTGCTGTCCTGCATACCAGCAATGTGCTGGATTTGTCCGCTGATACCGCAAGCGATATACACTTTCGGATGAACGGTGACGCCAGTCTGACCGACTTGACGGTCGTTGTCGCAGAAACCTGCGTCGACAGCGGCGCGTGACGCGCCTACTTCACCATGAAGTACCTTGGCGAGGTCGAAAAGCATGTCAAATCCTTCTTTTGAGCCCATACCATAACCACCGGCTACGACGATAGGTGACCCTTTCAGGTTGTGCTTGGCGGCTTCTACATGGTGGTCAAGAACTTTGACGACATACGCCTCAGGGGAGACGTATTTCTTGACTTCAGGATAGATGGCCTCATGCTTGGCTTTGCCTTCATAGACGGCTTTCTGCATGACGCCGGAACGGACGGTAGCCATCTGAGGGCGGTGGTCCGGATTGACGATGGTCGCCACGATGTTGCCACCAAAAGCAGGACGGATCTGATAAAGCAAATTGTCGTAGTGTTTGCCCGTTTTCTTGTCGTCGTATTCGCCGATTTCAAGTTGGGTGCAGTCAGCGGTAAGACCGCTGGTGAGCGAGGAACTGACGCGAGGACCTAAGTCACGGCCGATGACCGTAGCGCCCATAAGGCATATCTGAGGCTGTTCTTCCTTGAAGAGGTTGACGAGGATGTCGGTGTGAGGGGCAGAGGTATACGGGGAGAGACCCTCGCCGTCGAAGACGAAGAGCTTGTCAACGCCATAAGGCATGATCTGGTCTTCCACCTTACCCTTGATGCCAGTGCCAGCTACGACAGCGTGCAGCTCGACGCCCAGTTGGTCAGCTAGTTTGCGGCCTTTGGTAAGCAGTTCCTGAGACACTTCGGCGACCACAACGCCTTCCGTCTCACAATATACAAATACATTATTCATATGCTAATTTATCATTGGCCTAATATGAATATCAATCAACCTCATATTAGATCCTTTCTTTTATAGTTATCCGATTATTTTTTCTTCGAGAAGTTCTTTAACGAGGCTTTCCACATCGGCATCAGCGGCGCTGAGGGTCTTGCTCTCTTTAGCCTGGAAAACGATGTTCTGTACGGTCTTTACCTTGGTGGGACTGCCGGCCATGCCGCATTGTGACGGATCACCGTCGACATCAGCCACATTCCATTGATTTAAGGTGAGGTATGGACGCTCGTCATAGAGTTCTGCACGAGGCTGGTCTTCTTTACGTTCTGAAGGACAGAGTGCATATTTGTATTTCATAACGAGTTTTGCATTGCAAGGTCTGCAGGGTGCAGCGCTGCCATTCACAGTGATGACGACAGGCAACGGCACTTCCACAGTCTCCGCACCTCCGTCGATATGACGGCGAATAGTAGCAATGCGATTCTCTATTTTGAGTATTTCTTCAGCATAGGTGACTTGGTTCAAACCCAGCTTTTGGGCGACCTGAGGGCCTACCTGAGCAGTGTCTCCATCGATAGCCTGGCGACCTCCGATGACGATATCCACATCACCGATTTTCTTAATAGCGGTAGCCAATGCATAGGAAGTGGCCAAGGTGTCGGCACCGGCAAATAGACTGTCGGTGAGGAGCCATCCAGTGTCAGCACCACGATAAAGGCCTTGACGGATGATTTCGCCAGCACGTGGCGGACCCATCGTCAGTACGCCTACAGTGCTGCCGGGATTTTGCTCCTTGAGGCGAAGGGCCTGCTCTAAAGCATTCATGTCTTCCGGATTGAAGATGGCAGGCAAAGCAGCGCGATTCACGGTGCCTTCCGGCGTCATGGCGTCTTTACCCACGTTTCTTGTGTCGGGTACTTGCTTGGCAAGCACCACAATTTTCAAACTGTTGGTCATGATAATAAATTAATGTGTCGTTTTCAAAATCGGGTGCAAAGGTAGTGTTTTTTCCGACACGTTCTACCCCTCCTAACTGTCCACCAGCAGGGTGTATCCTTGATTTTGATACTCTCTTAAATGTTCGACATGATACAAATCTGTAAATCAACAGGTTTGTTTTCCTATAGGAAAAACTCGTCCTTGAAATTGACGAAATATACCTTTTCTTGCGCACGTGTTATGGCGGTATAAAGCCAGCGAAGGTCTTCTTCTTCTAATGCTTCTTTCAGGTTTAACGAAGAGTCGATGAAGACGTTTTTCCATTGTCCGCCTTGTGTCTTGTGACAGGTGAGGGCATATGCGAACTTGACCTGCAACGCATTGAACCAAGGGTTCTTTTTCATTTCCTTGTAACGTTCACGGCGATTGGGGATGTCCATATAGTCTTCTTCTATGGCTTGGCGCAACCGCATGCTTTCTTTTTCGCTGAGGGAAGCACTGTCGCTATTTAACGTGTCCAAGATGATTTTGGCCTCAATATGCGGTGCCTCTGGGTAGTCGGGGAAGGCCAGTACTACGTTGGCAAAACGGGAACCGTACATTTCTTCGTATCTTCCTATTTTCTGAATCTCAGCGATATCGCCGTTGGCAATGAAACTGATTTCCTTGTTGCCATCGGCCCAATAATAATTGTTTTTAACCACCATGAGTTTGTCGCCCGTGGCGATCTCTCCTTCAATGTTGAGAATACGGCTCCGGATGGCTTGGTTGAACAGCCTTGCCCGTTTATTTGACTTGCATACGATAACGGATTCGTTGTCATGTTCGCTTTCAAAGGCTTGGAACAACAGCTCTTCAAAGGTCTCGGATTCAATCTTCAGAGTGTCTTTGAAGTCTTTGATGTTAAAGATCTGAAGGGGATATTGTATTTGTTGCTGAACCAATAGCTGACGTATATGGGTGGCATTGTACAGTATTCCTGATTCTAATGCCTGCCGCATGACTTCCGTCAATTCGAAAGAGGCAATCGTGAGAGGGAATTCGCTTTGTAGGTATTCTTGGTCAAGTGCGGGACTTTCAATGCTGCCGACGGGTGGCAGCTGCGCCGTGTCGCCGATGAGAAGCAACCTGCAATTCTCGCCACTGAAGACGTAACTCAGCAGATCGTCAAGAAGGCTTTTGCTTCCGAAGTCATGTTGATCGCCAATCATTGAGGCTTCGTCAACGATGAATAAGGCGTTTTTGAAAGTGTTTTCGGCCCTCCCGATATGGATGCTGCCGTCGGGTAATGCAAGGGCTTTGTAAATGCGTTTGTGTATGGTGGAAGCGAATTGCCCCGTATAGTTGCTGATGACCTTGGCGGCGCGGCCTGTGGGTGCCATCAGTACAAACTGCATGCCGAGAACAGGTAAGGTCTTTACGATTGCGGTCACTAGACTTGTTTTTCCAGTTCCAGCATAGCCGCGAAGGATATAAGTGGGATTTTTTTTCTGTGAAAGTAAAAAAGCGGTCAGATGACGTAAAGCGGTGGCTTGTCCTTCGGTGGGTTCAAATCCGAAAGAGCGGTTAAGCATCCTATAGACTTCGTCGCGGCTTAACATGGGATTAGAATGGATACCCGATACCGAATTGCATGACGATGCCGTCAAATCTCCAATAGCTGCCGTTTTCAGTGACATATGGATGACGCAGCGGTAAGGCCAGGTCAACACGGGCGATGACGAATTTGGCATCAATGCGTAGACCCAGTCCTGCATCAAAGGCAAGCTGCTTGTAGAAGGTGTTCAGACTGAACCCACCGCCTGGCAAAGCCTCGTTCTCGTGATAGGTCCAGATGTTACCGGCATCGGCAAAAAGGGCTCCTTTGAAGGCGCCCCGGATGGGGAAACGGAATTCTGCATTCATCTCAAGCTGCATGTCGCCTATGCGCTCAATATCAGTTCCTGCAGGGACGTAAGAACCTGGTCCTAGACTGCGGTAACGCCAACCTCTCAAGCCATTGGCACCACCAGCGTAGAAACTGCGCTCAAAGGGCATGTCGTAGGAGTTTCCATAGGGGATGCCCAATCCGACGAGCTGTCTGAACACCAACGCGAAATCGTCGTTTAGCTCAAGATGTTGCCGGAAGTCAAAGACGCCTCTGAGATATTGCGCATAACGTATTCCAAAAAATTCATGATGTCCTTCTTCTTCACTCATGATTTTTGTTTTGTTGAACAGGGACAAAAGATTGCCACTGCTTTCCAAATCGGCACGGAGATAGATGAAGCTTCCTTTTTTGTTGAGTTTTTGAGTGTTGTAGATGAACGAATAACGTGCGCCAAATATTAAATGGTTGGTATATTGGTCTCTTCTCCTTTGATTCGGATCACTGTCGATGATGGCTTGGAATTGTTCGGTGGGATTGACTTTTACTGTGTTGAGATAAATGGGCGTGAACATGTTTTGCCATTGGCGCGTGCTCTTCCAGTCATAACCGAACGATCCCATCAGAATGGAACGGTCATAGTAGTATCTGACTTGCCTGTTGTAGCCTAATGCGACCAAGGTTTTGGGCTGATATTCTCTGGAGATGCTTTTTAGATGGATTGGCGTAATGGATTTCGGAAAAGTCAGGTTGGCAGTGATGCCGAATTGTCTTGTATTGAAGACGGAATAGTCTTGGTCCAGACCGTCGATGCTGAGGACTTTCTGAGCTTCGAGACCGCCATTGAGGCTGATGCTTAATACCTCTGCCCCATGAAAGATGTTTTTGTTTGTGTAGCTCAGACTTCCCTTAATGCCTAGGTCGCCATCTGAATGTGTGCCTTCGGCTTGTATAGTGTAGGAATGTCGGTCGGCTTGCCTCAGCATAATGCGACAATCTAATAGGTTGAGGGAATCAGGAGCGCCGGGGACGGAGTCGAAATCGATGCTTGTGTTGTTGAAGATTCTAAAATTGCTGATGCCATTATAGGTCTGAGAAACGCGTCGCAGACTATATGGCATGCCTTCCAGAATCTGCACTACATCCGTAAAAACATTAGGTCTGATATTTGGCTCGTCATAATAATAAACGGTAAATTTATTGGCCGTCTTGCGCCTGCCAGCGATAAACCCGACTTGAACGCTGTCCTTGGGAGCGCGAAGCGCTTGCATCGGGGTGTAGTCAGGATAAATGCTGACACTGTTGATGGTATAGCGTCGATGCGGGATGGTCGTACCCGTGCGAGGATCTTTTTCATTGGCTATTTTCAAGGTCACCTTCAGGGTGCGATCCATATAATTGCTGTCGACTTCATAAGTGATGTAGTCGCGAGTGAAGTTGTAGTATCCCAGATTACGCATCATGGTGGTAATCTGGTCGCGTTGTTCGTCAAGTTTGTAAGCATTGTAGATGTCGCCTTTCTGCAAAGGGAAGAACTCGGAATGCGGCACGATGTATTTGGCAATGGCCGTGTCGGCGATATCGCATTCAAAGGCGTTGACATGATAAGGCAGGGAAGGCTTTACGTAGTAATTGACGATGACCTTGCGTTTTCTTTCCTTGATTTTGACGCTGTTTGAAGTCTGGGAATTGAAGTAGCCTCTGTAATTGAGGTATTGCTCCATCTGTTTGGAACTGTTGTTAGCCGCATTCTTATCAAAGTACTCGGGCTTTTTGCCAATGTTCTCGTTGATCCATCTCCAAAACCTTTTGTCGGTTTTGTGTTCTGTAACATAGTAGACCCAAGGTCTGAAGTTGGATTCCGGGAAGACCCTATATGGCTTTTGGACAATATAGGTGGACAGGTCAGATTTGCTGAATTCCACTTTTTTCCCGTCGACCTTGATCTTGTTTTCTTTTATCAGGTATTTGCCTTCAGGAACAAATCGCCGCACGGAACATGCTGATAGCAGCACGGCCGTCAATAACAGCAAAATGATATGGATTCCTTTGCGATGCACTTGAAACTGTTTCAGGTTGCAAAGTTAAGAATTATTGCAAGAAAACGGATATATTTTTATATAACCTCAGCCACTACGAAGTTGCTGCCGCCAACGAAAACGACGTCTTCGAAATGTGCGGCATTGCAGGCGGAGAGATAGGCCTGCCGTACAGAATCATATACTCTGCCTCGCAGCCCGTAGGTGAAGGCTTTGTCCGCTAGGACCTGTGCGTCAAGGCCTCTCGGGATATCAGCTTTGCAGAAATAGTATTCACAGTTGTGGGGGAGGAGCTGCAGGACATGATCTATGTCTTTGTCGTTGACCATGCCAATGACAAAATGCAGTTTCTCATACGACATCTCTGCCAGTTGCTGAACGACTTCGATGATGCCTGCCACGTTGTGTCCGGTGTCGGCGATGACGAGCGGGTCTTTGCCCAGAATCTGCCAGCGGCCCATGAGGTGGGTGTTACGGATCACTTTACCGATGCCGTCGCGGATGTCGTCGTCGCCGAGTTCGAATTTGCCTCGTAAGAGGTCTAGGGCCATCATAACAGTAGTCAGGTTTTTCTTTTGGTAGTGGCCGAGAAGCGGAATGTCCAGCTTTTCCAAATAGAGCTCGCTGTTTTTCCAGATGTCGAACTGTTGTACTTCTCCCGATTCTATGAAGATTTTGTCGCAGTCGAAGATCTGGTCAGCGAAATAGATGGGGCTGTTGCACTCTTTGGCCTTTTCTTCAAACACCTGATGGGTTTCGGGCTGGGTCTCGCCGATGACTACGGGAATGCCTGGCTTGATGATGCCAGCCTTCTCGTAGGCGATCTTTTCGAGGGTGTCGCCAAGGAATTTGACGTGGTCGAGGCCGATGTTGGTGATGACGCTGACCTCGGGCGTGATGAGGTTGGTGGAGTCGAGACGTCCTCCCATGCCGACTTCGACAATGGCGATGTCGACTTGCTCCTTGGCAAAGTAATCGAAAGCCATACCGACGGTCATCTCGAAGAAGGAGAGTTCCATCTCCTCGAATTTCGCCTTGTGGGCATCGATGAATTGGACTACGTTCTCTTGGGGTATCATCTCCCCGTTGATGCGGATGCGCTCACGGAAGTCGACCAGATGCGGCGAGGTGTAAAGACCCGTTTTGTAGCCAGCTTCCTGAAAGACGGAAGCCAGCATGTGTGATACGGAGCCCTTGCCGTTGGTGCCAGCCACGTGCACCGATTTGAACTTGCGGTGCGGGTTATCGAGCAGGTCGAGCAATTGTATCGTGTTGTTAAGGTCGGCCTTGTAGGCGGCCCCACCGATGCGCTGGTACATCGGCAGTTTGTTGAACATCCAGTCAAGCGTTTCTTGGTAGTCCATATGTGTAGCGTTTGTTTTGTGCTTCTAAAAATAAAGCAGGCGGCTTAGCCGCCCGTTTGGTTATTGATTTATGACAAATTTGTATGTGATTGTTCCTTTCTGCAGCGCAGGAGCGTCAGGGTCTGCAGCGAATTTAGAACGCAAAGCAGCGTTTTTCGCTTGTTCGCGCATCTGCCTGTTGACGATGTCTGTGCCTTTTGTGGCGACTTCTGCTTTGGTTACATTGCCTTTGGGGTCAACCCATATGTCAACGACTATGGTGCCTTCTTCCTGAAAGTCTCTATCGGGTTTTTCCAAGGTCTTGTGCCCACGTCCACCAAGGTCATAACCGGTTCCTACGCCTTTGCCTCCTTGTCCTTCATACTGCTTGATGCCTGCCAGACCGTTGGGATTGCCTTGGTCGCCAGGCTGCCCCGTGATGCCTTCCGAGCCTCCGTTTTGGGCTTGGTTGTCGCCTTTGAAGATGGCTCTCGGATTGACTTTAGGCTGGGGTTTTTCAACAGGTTGCGGATTGTTGTTGACCTTATTGTCTTTTTTCTTCTCGATAGCAGGGACTTCTTCCGTGTCCTGGGTAAGGATTTCGTCCTTCGACTGGTTGGGATGCTGCGGCTTGGGTTGTGGAGCGGATTCGGGAACGGCAGATTCCTTAGGCTGTATCTCGCCCATGCCTTGGTTGTAAAGGCCTAAGTCGACCTCAACGCCTTCCTCGCCTGGAAGTGGCAAGGGAGTGCGAAATGCCATCAGAAAGAGTACAAGAAGGACCAGTGCGTGAACGAGAATCGTCGCGCCTACAGCCAATCCCTTGTCTTTGTTGAATTTCATGGCTTATTTCTTTGGTGATGTGGCTAAGATGACCTTGTGGTTGGTTCCGGAATCGTTGTTGATGCTGTTGACGGCATCGATGACGTTGACGACATATTGTACGGGGACGCTCTTGTCGGAGCGCACCACCACCGTTCCTTCGGCATCGGCGCCGAGTTGGGTGTTGATCATGTCAGCAAGCTGTTCCTCGTTGACCGCCGTCTCTTCCACGAAGTAATTGTATTGCTCGTTGATGTAGACAGTGACGGTCTGTTTGGCCATAGTCTTGCTGTTGCTCGAGGGCAGCATCAGTTTGATGGCATTCGGAGCGACAAGGGTGGAGGTCAACATGAAGAAGATGAGTAGCAGGAACACCAGGTCGGACATTGACGAGGAGTTGAAGACTACATCAACCTTATTTCTTGATTTGATGGCCATGACAATGCGTGTTATGCGGGTTCGTTAAGCACGTCCATGAATTCGGTCGCCTTGGCCTCGAGGAGGTAGACGACTTTCTGGATTCGGTTGGTGATGATGGTGTAGAAGATGTAGGCGATGATGCCGACGATCAAACCAGCGACAGTGGTCACCATGGCTTCATAGATGCCTGACGAAAGGGTCTCGATGTCAATGTTGTTGCCCGCCATCGACATGTTGTAGAAGGCTCTGATCATACCAGTCACGGTGCCGAGGAAACCGATCATAGGAGCGGCACTAGCAATCATGGCGAGGACAGAGACGCCGCGCTCCAATTGGCTGACCTCTAGGTTGCCGACGTTTTCAATGGCCGAGTTGATGTCGTTTAAAGGACGTCCTAGACGGGAAAGGCCTTTTTCGATCATGCGCGAGATAGGGGTGGAACTGCCACGACATAAAGCTTTGGCGGAATCGACCTTGCCGTCTTTGATGTATTCGCGGATGCGCTCCATGAAAGAAGCATCGTGCTTGGTGGCGCGCGATACGACGATGAATCGCTCTACAAAAATGTAAACGGCGATGAGGGACAAAATAGCGAGGACAATCATTATCCATCCGCCTTTGGAGGCCAGTTCGAAAATGGACATCTTGTATTCCGTTGGGATGGTTTCGGTCTGCGCCGGAACGGTTGCGCTTAAATCGTTGACGGCGGTAGGAACTTGAAGAAGTAAACCAAACATAGTGTAATGTTGTTTTGTTTAGAGTAATAACTAAAATTGTGCCATTTTATTGCTTCGGCATCTGACGGCGCAAAGATACCGAATTATTTGGGATTTGATGGACATTATTCATTAGAAATGAGGGGTCCATACGACGCCACTGGAGCTGTCGCTGGCGGCTCCTGTAACAGAGGAGAGGACGTTGGTCTTTCCTTCAGTTTTCAGCAGTCCTAAGAAGGCGAAAATCAAGGCTTCCTTGTAGTTGACGATGTCTTTGCTTGGAATCACCACTTCGTGTCGGGTGTGGCTTTGAATGCGTTCCACCAGGAAGGCGTTCCAAGCTCCGCCACCCGTGATGAGCAGCTTGCCTTTGGGTAAACCGCTTAACGCCATCCCGATCTGCTGAGCGATGTGTTCGGTGAAAGTGCATAAAAGATCAGCAGTGGGGTGCCCATTCAGCAGGTCTTTCTGCTTTGATTCGAAAAACTCTCTTCCCAGAGACTTAGGTGCAGGCTGCGTGAAGAAAGAATCGGCGTTGAGTTGGCTTAAAAGTGCCTCATCGATATGCCCGCCGCATGCCAAATGCCCGTCACGGTCGTATTCCAGACCTTCGCGTTGCGCCAAATGATTCAAGGCCTGGTTGGCGATGCAGATGTCGTAAGCAATGCGTTTGCCACGCTCTTCGTAGGAGACGTTGGCAATGCCGCCGATGTTCAGACAGGCTTCGTAATCGCCGAAGAGCAGTTTGTCGCCTATGGGGACAAGAGGTGCTCCTTGGCCGCCTTTATCGACATCCTCGGAGCGGAAATCATTGATGGTCTTGAACTTGCAGGCGTCAGCCATGGCTTGTCCGTCGCCGATTTGCAGTGTGAAATGTTGCTCGGGTTTGTGAAATATGGTGTGCCCATGCGAAGCGACAAAATCGGGATGAACATGGTTTTTTTTAGCAAAATCGGCCACCAACTCTCCGTAAAATCTGCCTAAAGCGATGCTGGTATCATGCAACTCCTCAGGTTGATGTAAGAAGGCCTCCGAAAGGCATTTTTTCCATTTTTCAGGGTAAGGGATAGTGTCGGCGTCGATGATCTGGAAAACGTATTTCCCGTTTCGATTGTCAAAACGTACCAATGCCAGGTCAACGCCATCGAGGGAACTGCCCGACATGAGTCCTATGGCCAGTGTCTCACTCATAGCAACGGCAGGACTTTCTCAAGTTGAACGCTATGGGAGCCTTTGACCAGGATGTCGCGCCCTTCAACCGGATGGCTTTGCAGGTGTTGAATGAGTTCGTTGACATCTTTGAAGGTGGTCCATCGGGGGTCTTTGGCGAGAGCGCCGAAATTAGGGCCTACCAGATAAGCCGCATTGAAATGCAGCTCGTCGATCAAATTCAGAATGGTCTGGTGTTCTGTTTGCGAGGCTTCGCCTAACTCGCCCATGTCGCCGAGAATGAGCAGATGTTCAGGACGGCAGATGTTGATGAAATTACGGATGGAAGCCTGCATGGAAGTGGGGTTGGCGTTGTAGGCGTCCATGATGATGCGGTTTTTGCCACTCTCTACGACTTGTGAACGGCTGTTGGTAGGCGTATAGGCTTCGAGAGCCGCATGAATGTCGTCGTCGGAGACCCTGAAATGACGGCCGACGGCAATGGCGGCGGCGGCGTTTTCAAAATTGTAAGTGCCGACGAGTTTGGTCTGTGCCTTGTGTCCGTTCCATTCTACGCAAAGGTAGGGGGCACAATCCGCCAAGGTGGTTCTGTAATCGGCTTCGTCACTGCTGCCATAGCTGACGTGTTTTTGGTCTTGCGCATATTGCCATAGCAGACTGTTGTCGCGATTGACGAAGATGAACCCGCCATGCTCCTTAATAAATCTGTACAGCTCAGTTTTCGTGTTGACGACGCCTTGGAAACTGCCGAATCCTTCCAGATGGGCTTTCCCGATGTTGGTGATGAGTCCGCAGTCAGGGCAGGCGAAATGCGCCAGTTGGTCTATTTCTCCTGGATGGTTGGCGCCC
This sequence comes from uncultured Bacteroidales bacterium, assembly GCA_946407975.1. Lineage (GTDB taxonomy): Bacteria > Bacteroidota > Bacteroidia > Bacteroidales > F082 > Limimorpha. The sequence goes on along the minus strand of CAMJQC010000013.1, from coordinate 37,850 downwards.
ATCTCGACAACGGCGATCTCAGTGTCAGGCTTGATGCTGAGTAGAGTGAGCGGCACGCCGAGATGGTTGTTGAAGTTGCCTTCGGTATGGATGAGACGATAACGACGGGATAGCACGGCAGAGATCAACTCTTTGGTGGTCGTCTTGCCATTGGTGCCTGTGATGCCGATGACTTTGGCCTTCATCTGTTGGCGATGGTATTTTGCCAATTCTTGCAAGGTCTTCAACGTGTCGTCAACCTTAAGGATTCTTTCATGTTCGGGAAGGTCCTGCCGGTCGGCGACAACGAGGCTGGCAATACCATCCTTTGCCACTTGCAGGGCGAAGTCGTTGCCGTCAAAATGCTCGCCTTTTAGGGCAAAGAAGACTGCGTCTTTTCCAATCTTGCGGCTGTCTGTACTTACCTTATAGGCCTTTGTGTAGTGCTGATACAGAAACTGAATATTGTCCATGGTTCAATGTCTAGAACGGTTGCGCAAATATGCAAAAAAAACCGCTTGATTGCTCAAACGGTTTTTTATAGCTTTATGATTTTATAAGGAATTCTTATTTTGCAAAAGAGCTGCCGACTTTGTTCATGGCACAACGGAAACCAATAGTGGCTGCCGATTGGTTTTGGTTGAGATAACGGCGCGTGCCTGGGCTCAGGTAATATGGGCCATCAGCCCATGATCCGCCTTTATAGACGCGTGACTCATCACTAATCAAAGTAGTACCAGGCGAGTTCTCTGTAGCGGTTTCATACATTTCGCGTGTATAAATCCTTTGATCGTCTTGACTTTCGCCCCACTTGTTTCGGATGGATGACATGTAGTCGCCATCGTCATAATTAGAGTTGAAGCTGGTGCGATAGTTCTGACGTTTTGATGCCTCTTCTTGGGAGATGGGTTCTCTTCTTATGCGTCCAAGGGAGTCCTTTTGAGCGAGGAATCCGTTTTCATCAAGTGCTTTTTGCATGAAGACATTTCCACGGAATGGGCTGTAGTCGGCTACATCCTCAAAGGACAGCGGACGATAGACGTCCTGGCACCATTCTGAAACGTTTCCAGCCATGTTATACAGACCATAGTCGTTGGGCCAGTAGGATCCGACAGGTGCTGGGAGGGCGGCACCGTCGTTCAAGTTGCCAGCCACACCCATGTAATCGCCAGGGCCTCTCTTGAAATTGGCCAGGAAACTGCCTTGGTATTTCTTTTCACTAGAGCGTAGGCCATCGCCATTCCATGGATAGACCTTGCGTTCTGCCACGATTTCGTTAGAAGTGTTTCCGACAAGGCCAACGGCGGCATATTCCCATTCGGCTTCCGTGGGCAAACGGTAAGAGGGGAGCAGAATGCCGTCTTCCATCCGGACGTTTCTCAGACCGTCGCCGTTTTGTTTTGACAGGTCTCTTTTACCATTCTTAACTTTACCCGTATATTGACCGGCAAGATAGGCGTCGGTGTTGAAGTTTTCTTCGTCTTGTTGAGTGGGGTCCCAATCAAGCACACCAGCTTCGACCAGCATAAGCTCATTCACACGGTCTGTACGCCACGAGCAGTAGTCGTTGGCTTGTACCCAAGTAACGCCAACAACCGGATAGTCGTTATAGGATGGATGGCGAAAATACACTTCCACCATGGGCTCGTTATACGAAAGACGGTCACGCCATACCATGGTGTCGGGCAAGGCGTTACGAACGACTTGGGGATAGTTCTGACCATATACGCGGTTGAGCCAATAAATGTATTCCTGATAGTCAACGTTGCTTACTTCAGTACGGTCCATGAGGAATGAAGGAATGGTGACTTTGCGGGGAGTGTTGTCCCAGGAATAGGTGAGATTGTCAGTGGTGGCTCCCATGACAAAGGTGCCTCCTTCGATGGCAATCAGGCCAGGACCAATCTCTTGGTCGTTGATTTCCGCTATTTCAAAGCCGCCATTGTCAGCGTCGTTGTAGGCCCAGCCTGTTGTTCTAGAGGTTTTTTTTGCACAAGATGTTGCAAAAACGCCTATTAATACAATAATTGCTAATGTTTTGAAACCTGATTTTCTATACATGGGTTGACAAAATTTTGCTTCAATAACTACGCCACAGCCACTTTTATTGTGTATGTGACGAAAAAAACACATCGATTTGTTTTCGGCCGCAATTTTACGACCTTTTTTTGGATTTTTGCCAAAAACGACAGAAAAAAACTTTTTTTCAAGTTGAATTAAGCCTTGCAATAAAAAACCTCGTATCTTCGTTGTTTATTTGAATTATTATAGAAATTTTTTTGTATAAGAATTAAGTATTTGATTTTCAATATAATATGAAAAAATCTATACCAAGGAATAAGGTTTTATTACTTTTTTTCACAACGATGTTGTTTTTGACGCATCCAGTCAGTGGTGTAGGAGGACAGGTTGTGGAGCAATATGCTAGTCATTCTGTACTGTCAAGTGGAACTTGGTATAAAATAGGCCTTCCTGAAACAGGTATTTACAAGTTGACTTATTCCGATTTGTTATCGCTTGGAGTGAATATGTCGGGTTTAAATCCAAGGAACATTCGCATTTATCATAACGGAGGTGGCGTTTTGCCCGAGTTGAATGCCGCATCGCGTCATGACGATTTGGTTGAAATACCGATTTTTGTATCAGGAGAATCTGACGGCAAGTTCGACCAGGGCGATTACATATTGTTTTTTGGCGGAGGCCCTGTCACATGGAGTTATAAGGCTTCCAATGCACTATTTGAGCATAATCAGAATCCCTATGATGATTATGCATACGCTTTTCTGACGGTAAGTCTTGGTGCCGGCAAGCGTATTGGTGAAAATGATGAAATCACCGAAGCCGCTGAAATTGTTGTCACGGATTTTCTTGATTATCAGGTTCACGAATCGGATGAGATCAATCTTAATCGGATGGGAAGATCTTATTATGGTGACCTGCTAAATGGGAATATAGGCAAGGATTTTTCTTTTTCATTTCCAAATGTTGTAAATGCAAAACCTGTCGTAATCAAGACGGCAATGGCAGGCCGTAACTATAAATCAGCCAGTCTGGATGTCTATTTGGATGGTCTTTTTAAGGCGACCTATCGTCCTATGACGACCACCTCGAATGGTGATATGTTTGCTGATGAAGTGGGCGGAGTCGTGTCGGGTTATCCGACATCCGACCTGATAAAAGTGAGTGTGCAGCACGTCGCTTCAGACAACAGCGTGTCTATTGGATACATTGATTACATTATCGTCAATGCATGGCGAAGAATAAGCCTTTACCGTGGGCAGTTGCAATTTCGAAATCCGGAAGCTGCTGTGACCAATTCCGTATATGAATATAGGATTGCCAATGCCAATTCGAATATGCAGGTATGGGATGTCAGTAATCCGACAGCTCCTTTCAAAATCAAAGGCCATCTGGCATCTTCGGTATATTCTTTTAAGACCTATGGCCGACAAGATAATCAGTTTGTTGCTTTTGATGGGACAAGTTTTCTGTCAGCAACGATGATAGGACAGGTGATGAATCAAGACCTGCATGGCGTTCGAAACGTGGACTTTGTTATCATTTCATATCCTGATTTTTTAACGCAAGCGGAAAGGCTGAAATCCATACATGAAGTCAACGACCCCGATTTGAATCTGTTCATCACCACTCCAGAGCGTATTTATAATGAATTTAGCTGTGGTGCGCAGGACATTTCGGCTATTCGAGATTTCTGCCGTATGCTATATCTTGACAGTAATTCCAACAGATTAAGGTATTTGCTCCTGTTTGGCGACGCTTCATTTGATTATAAGAATCGGAATGAGATTGTCAATTTCGTGCCCACTTTTGAAACGGTGGCATCGTTGGACAGCCGTGCCGCGGTGGTAACGGATGATTTCTTCGGCTGTTTTGATGAAAACGAGGGGGCTTTGGGCTCTTCGTTATCTGATATTGGCATTGGCCGTTTCCCTGTTTCAACATTAGAGCAAGCGACGCAAATGGTCGATAAAGTCGAAAGATACATACAGAAAAACAGTTCGACCATGCAGCCGTGGCGGAATGTAGTCACTTTGCTCACCGATGACGAAAAAAGTTTCATGGACCAAGCGGAGTCTTTTGAACGGGTCCTATTGCAAAACGGTGGAGAGAATGTAATTGTCGATAAGATTTATCTTGACGCCTATCCTCAAGTCAGTACTCCTAATGGACAGATTGCCCCTGAGGTTAATGCTGCGATTAACAGACGGATGGAAAAGGGAACCTTGGTGGTGAATTATTCCGGACATGGGGGTGAGGTGCAACTGAGCACAGAACGGATTCTGCAACGGAAAGACGTCGATTCATGGCGCAATGCCCCGATGTATCCGTTAATGATTACAGGCACTTGTGAGTTTAGCCGTTTCGATGACCATGTCAGAACCTCTCTGGGAGAGTATGCTTTTTTGAATCCGTATGGAGGCATGGTGGCCATGTTTACGACTTCACGCGTTACACAGGGCTTTAATAACATGGATTTCAATCAAGGTGTTTATAGATATTTGTTCCAAGAAGACAATGGGGAGAGAATGCGCTTGGGTGATGTGTATCGACTTGCGAAAACATCAGGGAGTCTGTCAGAAAAGCGGTATGTTTTTTTTGGTGACCCAGCCCTGCGTATTTCCTATCCCAAATGGAAGGTTGAAACACTCAAGATTAATGGCAATGAGATGGGAACAGGGTTTGATTCTATTCCAGTCTTAGATACGATAGGCGCACTACAGCCGGTGGAATTAGAAGGAGTCGTTAAAAAACCATCAGGAGAGATTGCAACTGATTTTAATGGAATCGTTTATGTAAGTGTGTACGATAAGGAATCGCATCTTACTACTTTGGGTGATGAGGGAGCCCCGTATGCTTTTAACCTACGCAATAGTATTGTTTTTAATGGCACTACAAATGTGGTGGAAGGGCACTTTAAAATCAGTTTCATAGTTCCGCGTGATATATCCTATTCTTATGGAAGGGGGCTGATTAGCTATTATGCTACCAATTATGAAGTCGATGCTAACGGTAAGACTGAAGATTTCATTATTGGGGGGTTCTATGATGATATCATAGCCGATTATGAGGGGCCAGACATCCGTCTGTTCATTGATGATACGCTTTTCGTCAACGGCGGCATTACGGGTGAGAATCCTATGCTGTTAGCCTTTGTGGAGGATGAAAGCGGTATTAATACTACAGGGGCAGGGATTGGCCACGATATCACAGCCACGATTTCAGGTGAAGTGGAACAGACCTACTACCTCAATGATTATTTTGTTGCAGATGTTGGACATCAGGGGAAGGGCGTGATTTCGTATAAAATGCTGGATCTTCCCAATGGAACGTACACACTCTTTCTCAGGGTATGGGATATCTACAACAATTCCAATACGGTCAGTGTTGATTTTACGGTCGTGAATAGCAGTGGAGTCGTTATTGAAAATGCTACCGCGGCACCGAATCCGATGCGGGATGAGACCAGCTTTTCTTTTGAACATAATCAGATTGGAAACAGTGTGGATGTTCAGATACAGGTATTCGATATCCTGGGACGTCTTGTCACTACCCTTGAGGATCGTATGGAGGGAACGTCAGCACGAACAAATCCTATCCGTTGGGACGGTAGGGCTCAAAACGGGCAAAGCCTTTCGAATGGCGTCTATCTTTATCGAATTGTAGTTACAAATGATAAAGGTGAAACAGGTATTACAACATCAAAATTGGTGATATGTAGATGATTATGAGGTTTTTATATAGACATATAATATCATCTTTGGTGTTCTTTCTTCTTTTGTCACCACTGTGCACATTAGCTCAATCAGATCTTTATGAGTCAGTTCTGAGTCAAGGTACTTGGTATAAAATGGCTGTCGCTAAGGATGGGGTTTACAAGTTGGACTATAACCTGTTTCAGTCTCTTGGCGTTTCTATGATAGATCTAAATCCAGATCAGATTCGTATTTTTGGAAATGAATCTTCCCCGCTGCCCGAAAAGAATTCCGTTTCACGATACGAGGATCTTACCGAATTAGCTATTTTTGTTTACGGTGCTGAAGATGGACATTTCGACGCAAATGATTATGTGCTTTTTTATGGTCAAGACCCGACAAACTGGACTATAAGTGGAAACGAAGATCCAAAATTTGTCCGAGAGCGCAACTGTTATTCTGATACTACATATTATTATTTGTGTACTGATAGTGGCGTTAACGGACTCAGGATTGGCCATGCTGCTTCGGTGGATTATGATCAAAACTCCCATTTGATAACCCGGTTTCCTGACTTTCAAGGCCATGATGAGGATTTGTTAACCCTAACTTCCATTGGCCGAGTCTGGTATGGGGAGATGCTGACCACGCAAGACCCATCTTTAGATTTGCCTTTTGTTTTTCCAGATCTTATCGACTCATTACCTGTTTCAATGACGGTAAATGTGATGGGCAAGACAAAATCCATCCTTTCATATAACGTTTGGTACAATTCCAACCAGTTGGTTTTAAGTGGTCGTATCTTAAAACCTTCTACCCATACTTATGGCAACATTAGCACATATTCTAGACAGTTTAATGCTGATTCCGATACTTTGTCACTTCGTTTGGAGATGCTCCCTAATATGGATGGCGGCATTCTGTTCCTCGACTATTTTGAATTGCAATGCTGGCGCAAGTTGAAATACCATGGAGATGATTATTATTTCCAGTTCTTTCCGAACCAATTTGACACGCTTGTTAATTTAGTTGAGGTTGAGGACGTTCCGAATCGTTTTGAACTTTGGGATGTTACCAACCCGCTTCGGCCCATTGCACAGGATTATGAAGTTACAGGAAATCGCATGCGTTTTGCCGTTCAAGGTCAGGCCGAAAGACGTTATATGATCTTTGTCCCTAATGCTTTCAAGCAGGTCGAGTCCGTCAAGCCTATTCACAACCAAAACCTTCATGCCATTAGTACTGCGGATATGTTGATCATTACCCCCAGACTATTTTGGGAACAAGCGCAAGAGCTGGCTGATTTCCATACCGAAACGGATGAATTGCTTACTGTGGTGGCGGATGTTGACGAAATCAAGAATGAGTTTTCAACAGGTCAATCCGATCCTTCAGGCATTCGGGATTTTATCCGAATGGTATATTTAAGAAGTGCCGGCCGACTGAAATATGTTCTTCTCTTCGGCAAGCCTTCGATGGATTATCGTGACATAATGGGCTATGGTAACAATATGGTTCCCTGTTATGAAAGCAGAAAAAATTCTGTTTTGGAGGTGGCATGTTATGCCAGTGATGATTTCTTTGGACTAATGGGTGAAGACGAAGGAGATGCCTGTTACGGATTTGTGGATTTGGGAATAGGGCGCTTGCCTGTGACTACGGTTGAGCAAGCTCAAAATGTAGTAAACAAAATCAAGCATTATCAGGATGTTGCTGAAACTCATGGTCCTTGGCGAATCCATGAGCTGATTATGGCTGATGACGAGGAGTCACACTTCAACCAAGCCGAAACTTGTGCGGAAATTGTGGCTGACAACACGAAAGAGATTCTTCAGACAAAACTATATATAGATGCGTATCGTCAGGTTTCAACGGCTGGTGGCGACAGATATCCTGAAGCCAATGCGGATTTGGTTAGATATTTAGAGGAAGGACAGCTTGTTTTCCGTTATTCCGGTCATGGAGGTGTGAATAGCCTGACGGAAGAGAAAGTGTTTACAGACTCCGATATAATGAATATGACAAACGGCGATAGACTGCCGTTCTTTTATAGCGCGACATGTGAGTTCAGCCGTTACGACAAGCCGTCTCTTGTTTCTGCCGGAGAAATGCTAGTCCTCAAACCCGATGGAGGTGCTATTGCTACGTTTTCGGCAACACGTTCCACTTTTCCAGGTGATAATCTGAAGTTGTCCAAATCGCTGTCGGAAGTGTTGTTCCAATCTCAAGAAGGATTTCCGCTGAGGTTTGGGGATGTTTTCAGAATGGCCAAATCAAACAGTGATTTGTTTTCCACCAATAATGTCTGTTATGTTTTGTTAGGTGATCCCGCTTTGCGCATGGCGTACCCTCAACAGAAAATCACTATCTCCAGCATTAATGGGCGCCCAATTGATGACGGTGTTGATCTGTATGCTATGAGCCATGTGACTGTTGAAGGTGAAGTGATTCGGGGGGATGGGGCATGCGATTCGCTCTTTAATGGCATCATGCAGGTCGAATTTTATGATAAGAAATCTGTTTTTACCACGCTTGCTAATGATGCTCCTTCTGTCGTTATCTCACCAAGGGCTTTTTCATATTATCATGACATCTTGTTCTCAGGAACGGTTACGGTCCGCAATGGGAAATTCAACTTCACATTTCAGATCCCTTCCGATATCAATATGAACGAAGGAGCTCCACTCCTTAGTTATTATGCTTACGACTCGGTCAGGAATATTGACGCATGTGGCGCCTTCAATCTGATTACCTTGACCGGCTTTGATCCTGAGGTCATTTCGGACCATGAGGGTCCGCAAATCAATCTGTATTGGAATACACCGGATTTTGTCAACGGGGATGTGCTGACAAAAGAAAATGGCGTTCTTTATGCCGAATTGTTTGATGAACAAGGCATTTACCATTATGACTATAGTATAGGTAGAGATATCGTTTTAAATAGTAATATCTCTGATTATCAAAATTATAGACTTAATGATAGGTTTGAACCGGCTCTTGACGATTATCAACGTGGCCGTGTCGTTGTTCCTATTGATGGATTGCAGCGCGGTTCAGAATATGAATTTACCTTAAAGGCTTGGGATACGCAAAATAACTCCTCGGAGGCTTCCGTTTGGTTCTCCCTTTCCGATTACGTGTTTTTGTCTCAAGTCACCAATTACCCTAATCCGTTCAGCAATGAGACAGTTATCACATTTGTGCATGACAAGCCGGATGATGTGGTTGAGGTGAGGGTCGAAGTGTATGACATGGTTGGCCATAAGGTTGCTGACTTGTCTCGGACGGTTGTGGCGTCCGGAGACGCTGTCGAAACCATTCGATGGAATGGCTCAGATTGCGCCAGTGGGCTTTATGTCTATCGTTTTACTATTACTGATTCTGAGGGTCGGAGCCATTCTGTGAACAGAAAGATGGTTATACAGCGATAGGGATCATGTGAAGTGCTTTTTCCTGTCAAAAGGAATCGTAAAAATATTTTTCTCTTCACAACAATAATCATTGTGAATAATCGTTATTTTTGCAACTTTATTTAAACCCTTTCCTATGAAAAGAATAATTATCGTTGCTGTGTTGCTGTTGGCAGGTATGTATGCCGTTGCACAAAGTGGGAACAATCCGATTTCAGGTCAAGTTTTCTCGCCCAATGTCATTACCACAGGCGTGCCATTTGTTTCCATAGCTCCTGATGCTCGTGGAGGTTCTATGGGTGATTGCGGCGTTGCAACTGATGCTGATGTGTATTCCATGCATTACAATCCGGCCAAATATGTTTATCTGCCTGATAAATTGAGCGTTGGCTTAGGCTACAGTCCCTGGTTGCAGCAGTTGGCATCGGATATGCATCTTGCTTACTTGGCATTTGCGACCAAAATCGATTCACGTTCCGCGGTTGGAGCCACCTTGCGCTATTTTGACTGTGGAGATATTAATTTTAGAGACGAGAACAACTACGATTTAGGTACCTATAATCCTAACGAATGGGCTCTTGATGCTACCTATTCACGTATGTTGGGCGATTATCTTTCAGGAGCGGTCTCAGGCCGTTTTATTTATTCGAACCTGACCCAAGGACAGGCCGACAATTCTATGGCTGGCTGGTCCGTTGCTGCTGATATTGGTTTGTACTACAAGCGTCCTACAGAATGGTTTAGCGATATGGATTCCGAATTCTCATGGGGTGCTTCTATAACGAATATTGGCAGTAAGATCAGTTACAGTAGTTCAAGCGAAGAGAAGGATTTCATTCCCACCACCCTTCGGGCGGGTGCCCAGTTGAAACTTGAGCTGGATGACTATAACACTTTGGCTTTTACCACGGATTTGTCAAAGCTTATGGTTCCTACACCTCCTATGAGAGATGCCAATTCAATTACAGGAGATATCATCTATGGTCATGATGACAACGTTTCTGTAGTAATGGGCATGATTCAATCGTTCTATGACGCTCCTGGTTATCATTTTGATGACAACACCGGCCAATGGGTCTCTCACGGCGTGTTCTATGAAGAATTATGCGAGATCAATGCGGCATTGGGCATAGAGTATTGGTATAACAACGTCTTTGCGGTTCGTGCCGGTTACTTTAATGAAACCGCTATGAAAGGTAGCCGTAAATTTGTCACCCTGGGAGCTGCATTGCGTTATAATGTTTTCGGATTGGATGTGTCTTATCTGATCCCTGTTGCTGCTCGTGCAGGCATAAGCCCATTGGAGAACACGCTGCGTTTCAACCTCACCTATAATATGGGAGCTAGGTCAAATAACTGATCGTAACAACAAACCAAAACAAATTACAAAGAGAGGGAATGATTCCCTCTCTTTTTTGTTTGGGTTCAGAAGCTTTCCTTTGCGTTAACCTATTGGACCGTGACTTGGCATCCTGCGCCATGTCGTTGTGATTTTTGCGTGACGTGTTAGGTGGCGCGTTTTGTGCCGTGCGGCTAGGTCTTTGCTATGCCTATTGCACTTGTCTCAGTGTATTTGGCAGTTAAATTAGTTGCGATGGATGAAAGAGACTGTGCTTTTGTTCACAGCAATAAAAAAGGCTAGGGGCAATTGCCTCTAGCCTGATGTTTAATGTAGTATCGTTTTGTTTACTTAGTATTCTCCCCAAGACACGCAGGCGCCTCGTGCCCGTTTCTTGAGGGGGAACATAATGGTGATCCTGGCCAATACGTCAGCGCAATAGCGTTTGGAGTCAAGGGCCTGAATTTGGCCGTTAGGTCCCACCGAGGGTAAGACTACAACAGGCTGTGTGTCTTCATCGGTGACGACGGGATTGGTGCTGAGCAACCCGGCATGTGCTGAGACGTCGAACTTGAAGAGGTAATAGTAGTGTTGTGTGTTCAGTCTGCCTTGCACGCCCATTCCTATTGCGGCGCCTACGTTAATGCCTTTGTAACTTGCTGTGCCCATTGTGGTGCCTTCTTCACTTAAAGTGGCGTTTCCGGTTATGTTATTGATGGTTTTTTTTATGGTGCCTGATAGGGGAGCGGTAACTCTAGGAGCTGCATAGACATAAGGTCTGACATTCCATGTGGCTGGGCCGAGATATACCGTGAAAGGGATTTGAAAGTACATTTCCGAATAGGCAGCATTCAGAGTGATTGAATAGTCGTTGTTGACGCCAAGACTGACAGGAAGCGTATAGCTATGGATTTGGTTGACGTTACGTTGGGCATATGCAGCTTCGAAGCCCACTGAGAAGGAGGGGCTAATCATTCCTTCAAGACTGAGGCCGCCCGTATAGCCGAGACATTTCGTGATGTTGTTCATGTCGATGCCGTATCGTGTGCCGCCGAAATGAGCCCAATAGGTGGCGTTGAGGCCGCCGAAGATGCCTATATTGTAGGTGGCATCATTATTGCGGTTGTGCTTATAAGCGTCCTTGAGACTATAAACTTGTGCGTTGGCCGTCATGCATACGAGCATGAAAACGGCAATCAATATGTTTTTAGTTCTTTTCATGACTTTAAGGTGGGCTTATTATTCATCAAAGGATCTAACTTCGGATTGACTAAAGATTTGAACATCGCCTGGCCACGGTATCTGCTGATTGTCGATGGTCTCGGGGACGTTGATATTATTGAGGGTCTCAACACCCCAAAGGAAGTTGCAGAGTACAGGCTTGATGTCCGTACCTATGATGGAGTCGTTTTCATCGAAAATAGGCTCTTCTCTCATCTCCAGCTTTCCTGATATGATGACCGCATTGAGTGCGTTGTAATTGCCGTCGGGTGTTTGGTAGTCGCCCAGCTCATAGAAATAGGCGGTGAAGAAGGGGGCGTTGCCCATGACATAGACTTTTTGGAGAACCTCGTGGTTCTTGAGATCCTTGAAATATTTCCCCAATAATGGATTTTTACTTATGTCAAAGAGATCAGGATGGGCCTTAAAGTAACTGTAGCCTTCCAGTGAGTTGGTTGCGTCAACGTAGAGAATCGAGTCAGTTTCGGTGCCTTTGGGCATGCAGTAGGCGTAATCCAAGAAGCCTTCTTCCTGGTTGGTGAAATAGAAATGACGTTTCTCTCCAGGAATGGGGGCGGTAGCTGGCTCGTTGTGGATGAACGGTGAATTCTCGGCAAGATCGACATAGAAGCGGATCATGGAATCGGCCAGATAAGCGCCTTCAATGAGGGGCGGATTGTCGCCAAAAAACAGAGAATTGTCGCCAAACGCATTCAGCAGTTTCTCTGGCATATAGGTGTTGATGTTTGGAATGTGCTGCATCTCAAACGTGATATTGCCTTCTGTGTCTTTCAGACATGAGGTGAAAGGGGCCAGAAAGACAATGCAGATGAGTGAAATCAGGATGTTCTTCTTCATTTTTGTTGTATCTGTTTTGCGCATAAAATAGACTGCAAATATAGTTTTTTTCCCGTTTGATATAACGCTTTTTTACCTTCTATATTGTCTATGATTAAAATTGGATTAGCCGAAGGTGACGCAGTTGTTTTATCGGATGATGACGACTTTCTTTGTGATGTTTTGTCCTTTATGGGTGATGACAAAGTAATACACTCCGTCAGATAGGTTTCGAGAGCTGTATGGTAGGGATGTGTTTGGATAGGATGCGGTCGCGGTGAAGCTGTCGACACGTAATCCCAAAGCGTTGTATATGCTTATGGCGACAGGACCTTCCATGTTCTCGAAAACCAGCCTCATTTCGCCGTCGTTGGGGTTAGGCATGATGTTGATTGCGGCTTGGTATGAATCCTCGTTGACACCATAGTAAGAACTGACCATCCAGTAATCAAAGTTGACACCGTCGGGGGCGCACTCGTTTTGAGCTATGGCCGTGAGCCACACGGTATCAGTCAGGTAGTTAGTGACAAATAAGTTGCATTTTCTAAAATCATTTTCGTCTGGGATAAGAAACCAGGGTACTTCGGTGTCTGACTCCTTGAACGATAGCTGCCATACGACGGTGTCCCACTCGCACATAAGGTTGCCGTCGAACAGACTAAAGACATATTTGGGAGTGAAGCTGCCTATTGAGGGCAACACCCAATGGGATGGAGCATAGTGGTAGGTGTCGAGCCGTATGTCGGGCGTATAATTCATCGTTAGCTCGAGTGTGATGATGCTGTCGCACCCTGTTGGGTTGGTAATTGTATCGATGTAAAGGGTAGGTGCGATGAAAATGCTGTCGTGCCAAAGCAGGCTGTCGCAGGCGAACTTTGGATCATGGAATTGCATCTTCTCGGAAACACTGAGCTCGAGTGTGATAATGCCTTCGCAGCCTTCTGGACTGATGTATGGGCGTCGCTCCGTATATGTTTTGTTGGGTGTGTCGTATTCAATCTCAAAGCCATGAGCCCGATAGACATCTGGGACGCCTTGCCAGCACACTTGCTCGTGGTATACGGTGTCGTAGTTCAGTACCGTGAGATGGAGGTAGAGACTGTCATGGCAGAAACCTAGGCCACGGGTTAGCAACGTGTCGTTCTCGGCAACAATGTTCTCGAATCCAAAGCCGGAGTATGGGACATGGGCACAGATGATATCATGTTCCTCTTCGTTATGACGGGTGAGGTCGACAATGAATGGGATTGTTACCATATTATCTCCCTCACAGTCGCTTTCAGCCGTGGTAATGGAGAGTGAGGCGTGGTAGACTCTTTCCTCGTTGAAGGCATGCATGATGTGACTTTCATGGCTCTGTGGCGTGCCGTCGTCGAAATCCCATGTCAAGTCGATGATGTCATAGTTGAACCAAGCGTTGAACTCCATCTCCTGACCCACACACCCTCTTATCAAACCGCCTTGGCTGATAGGTTCTCCGTTGATGATGAGGCTGACGTTCAGGTCGATGGCGTTAGAGCCAACGAGATAGGCATAGCCTCGTCTCTCGCCGAAACCATACACGTGGGCGTTGAATCCATTCTCGCAAAGTAGAGAGTGCGTTCCATGATTTTCAATGTTATATTGCGCATAGCTGTAACTTGTATTGCCATTTACGGGTTGAAAAAGCCCACTCTCGATAGCTGTTCCGTCAAAGTAAACATGGGAGATGTCTTCTGTTTTGACGATGATGTTGACATAATGAGCGTCAATGGCAGCTTGGGGATGGTGGAAGGTGGAGAAGGTCATCTCGTCGATGCGTTGCTCTATAGGAGCGATCCATACCATGGAGGGGTCACCGTTGGAGCTGTCGTCGTAGGATGAGGTGTTGTAAAGATAAACGGCACTGGGCTTGGTAGTCTCAATATAACATGACCCATCGTAATTATTCAAAGAGAAGGAATAGCTTTCTCCTTCGTTTAAAGTGGTTGCATGTATCCCGTTTTTCATGATCGTGTTTCCGTCCGCTGAAGAGGTGATCTTAACGATGTCCCGGTGACGGCTTTTTGACTGGGTGACGACGAACTCCTTACCCCATGATTTCAACGGCATGGCCTGTTCAAAGATATGGTCAAAGCCTTCGTTTTGGTTGTTGTCTATAGGCATCCTAGTGAGTGTATTGCCATTAAATACAGCGATCTTCTTGCAGTCCAGGGCTTTCACCCGGGTGCCGCTCAGGTCGCGCTGGCTGCTTTGACTTGTATTTCGGTTCGACCTTACCTGATAGGTCTGACCAGCGTCCAGTTCGATAGTGTAGGGTTGGTCTGCCGGTCGGTTACCCAAGGTCCTAACGCTAGGTGTGATCTCCACGATAGTGTTGTCTTGGGTGGCAACGATGAGAAAAGCTGAAGTCTCGTTTTGGTATTGGTGGCTTGATCCGCCAGGGGTTATGGACTGGGGACCCGACTGTATAATGTAGTCGCTGCCAAGACTCTGAATAGGTAGGACATAGGAAGCGTCGAATGAGTTAGTGGCAATGCTGGCGTTATAAACGGAGATGGTGTCGGTTGCCTCAACCTTGATGCCATAATTGGAAACCGTCTCACTATTACCACTGGGATGGTAGGCTTCGGCTTTCGGGATGCTTATGTCTTTGGTTTGCCCTGCCGTGATGGGCTCATTGATCGTCCATCCCGTGACGGGGTTGCTCACAGTGCAGTTACAGTCATGCTTGGCACTGATGGTCAGTTGGATGGAGTAGAGTTGGTGCTGGTTTCCATCCTCATAGCCATTAAACATAAATGATACCCAGAATTCTTTGCCTTGTGTGGAAACGTCTTGCGCCAGGCCTGCCGACTGTAGCAATAGAAAGAGGAATAGAGTTATATAGACGCTTAGTGATGTGGTCTTCATGCCGTTGAGCTTGTTTGAATAGGTGACAAAGTTAAAAAAGTATTTTATAGGTTTGCGATAGAGGAAAAAAATGCGGGATGAAAACTCGTCCCGCATCTGGTATACTTTGTAGCTTTATTTTACACGACCCCAGTAAAGCCCATGAATGCCAGGGCAAGGATGCCAGCGGTAATCAGGGCGATAGGCGTGCCTTTCATGCCTTTGGGAGGTTCCATCAGGTCGATGTGCTCACGGATGCCGGAGAAGATGATCAGAGCCATGGCAAAACCGAGAGCGATGCCTACGGCATAGACCACTGACTCGCCAAGACTCAGCATGTGAGCCACACCACCATAGTTGAATTCTTTGGTGACCACGGTCAGGGAGACGCCTAAGACAGCGCAGTTTGTCGTGATCAAGGGGAGGAAAACACCCAGTGCCGTATATAATGACGGGCTGATTTTCTTCAGGATGATTTCCACCATTTGTACCAAAGCAGCGATGATGAGAATGAAGGCAATGGTCTGCATGAACTTGTCGAGGCCAAAAGGCATCAGGATGTAACGGTTCACCAGCCATGTGACGAGGGTGGCCAGCGTCAAGACAAAGATAACGGCGGCGCCCATGCCTAATGCAGTAGAGGTCTTCTTCGAGGTGCCCAAGAAGGGACATATGCCCAGGAACTGGGAGAAGATGACGTTGTTGACCAGGATGGTCGAAAGGATTATGATGAGGTATTTCATGGCTGATTATTGTTTAGATCCTTTGAACTTGTTGACAATAGCGATGAGGAAACCGAGGCAGATGAAAGCGCCTGGAGGCAGGATAAAGACAAGGATGTTGGCGGTCTCGGGCAAGATGTGGAGTCCGAAGACAGAGCCGCTGCCCAGGAATTCACGAATGCAACCCAGCACGGTCAGAGCGAGGGTGAAGCCTAAACCCATGCCGGCACCGTCGAGCATCGAAGGCCACACGGGGTTCTTCGAAGCAAAGGCCTCGGCACGGCCTAACACGATGCAGTTCACCACGATAAGAGGGATGAAGAGGCCTAAGGTCTCATAGATATCGGGGACATAAGCTTGCATCACCAGCTGCACGATGGTCACGAACGAGGCGATGACCACGATGAAACATGGGATGCGCACCTTGTCGGGGATGAAGTTCTTGAGCAGGGAAATCACCAGGTTCGACATGATAAGAACGAAGGTGGTGGCCAAGCCCATGGACATGCCATTGATGGCACTGGTAGTTGTTGCCAGAGTAGGGCAGCAACCCAGCAGCAGCACTAGGATAGGGTTCTCTTTGATGAAGCCCTTGGTAAAGGTTTTCCAATTGTTACTCATTGTGCATTTCCTCCTTTCATGAATTTGGCCTTGTTGGCTTCGAAGCTTTCGCATGCAAGACGGACGGCCCCGGTGAAAGCGCGGGAGCTGATGGTGGCTGCCGTAATGGCATCTACGTCACCGCCGTCTTTCTTGACGGTCAGGTTGTATGATGAAGGATTCTTGCCGTTGAACTGGTCTTTGAATTTCGGATTGACCATGTTGGCACCCAGACCTGGGGTCTCTGACTGTTGCAATACAGAGACGCCTTTGATGGTGCCGTCGGTGAGGATGCCGACCATGAGTTCAATGCGGCCGTTGAATCCAGCGTTGGAAAAAGTCTTGATGGCGGCGCCGATCAGCTGATCCTGGTCGTCATAAGCTAAGTTATAGAACAATTCGCCCACTGTGGCGGTGTCCAGACGGGTGTTCTCGTCGGTACCGAGCACCTCGGCGATAGCCTTGGCATTCTTTTTCGCATCGCCTTCAGCGATGGTGTCTTTGGTCATGCCATAGACCAAACCCAGCAAACCGCCCGATATCGCCGTGATGACGAGGAGGGCGATGAGCATGTTTTTAAGTGTTGATTCTTTTTTTGCCATGGCTCATTGTTTTTTAGAGGGTTTGACGACGCCGAAAACATAAGGTTTATATAGCCTATTGATGAGCGGTGTGAGCGCGTTCATGATCAAGATAGCGAAAGAAACGCCTTCAGGATAAGCACCCCAAAGACGGATGACGACGGTGATGACACCGACGCCAAAGGCAAAGAGCATCTTGCCTCGTATCGTCATGGGCGAGGTGACCATGTCGGTAGCCATGAAGAAGGCGCCGAGGATGAGACCGCCATAGACGAGATGATACCAAGGTGCAATGTATACAGTCGGGTTGATGAGATGGCAGATGCCTGTGAACACGAAGACCGTCAGCAGGATGACCAGCGGAGTCCAGATGTCGATGACTTTGCGGACGATGAGGTAGAGGGCGCCAATCAGCAAGGCGATGGTGCAAACTTCACCGAAAGCGCCGCCACGGTTACCTAGAACCATGTCGACGAATTGCATCTGGTCGAGCGATTGGGCTCCCGATTCTTTCAGAAGGCCGAGAGGGGTGGGACCCGTCACGGCATCGGCGAAGAAACCGTCTCTGAATATCGGCTGTGCCTGCGGCCAGGTGGTCATGGCGGTCGGGAACGACACGAGCATGAACACACGGCCTACCAAGGCGGGGTTGAAGGGGTTTTTGCCCAAGCCGCCGAACGACATCTTGCCGATGCCGATGGCGACCACGCTGCCTACGATGACCATCCAGATAGGAAGGTTGGCAGGCACGTTAAAAGCCAACAGCAGACCCGTGAGGGCAGCGGAACCATCGTTGATGGTGAGCGGTCCTTTGATAAGGAATTTCTGAATGAGCCATTCCGTCAGGATGCAGGCGCCGACCGACACGATGGTCAGACGCAACGCATACCACCCGAAATAGTAAATGGCCACAAGTAAGGCGGGAATCAGCGCGAGAATGACTCTACCCATGATCTTCTGCGTGCTATCTGTTCCATGTACATGTGGCGAACCTGAAATAGTATAATTGTTCATAGTTTGAGTTGTTACAAATTTAGGATTTATTTCTGGTTCCTTGCCCTGATGATGGCGCCCGTCTTGGCTTTGCCATAACGGATGTAGTCGAGCAACGGGATGTTGGCGGGGCAGGTGAACTCACAAGAGCCGCATTCGATGCAATCCATGATGTGATTCTTTTCTGTCTCGTCGAACATGTCTAACTTGGCAAGCTTGTTGATCAGGAAAGGCTGTAATCCCATCGGGCAGGCGATGGCGCAACGTCCACAGCGGATGCAGTTGCCCACCTTGCGCGGCTGAGCGTCTTTGACATTCATCAGCAGGATGCCGGAGGTGCCTTTTATCACAGGGAAGTCGGTCACTGACACCGATTTGCCCATCATGGGGCCGCCATTGATGATGTTGGCCGTGTCGTCGGGCAGACCGCCAGCGGCGTCGATGAGCAGGTTGGCTGGCGTACCAAAGCGGACGCGGTAGTTCCCAGGATGCTTGACGGACTTGCCTGTCACGGTGACGATGCGCTCCACTAGCGGCTTGTTTTTCTGAACAGCCTCATAGATAGCATAGGTCGAGGCCACATTGACTACTACACATCCCGTTTCGATAGGTAACTTGCCAGAGGGGACTTCGCGACCTGTGATGGCCTTGATGATTTGTTTTTCACCGCCTTGAGGATACTTGGTCTTCAACGGTTGGACCTGGATGCCGGCAAACAAATCGCGGTTTTCGGCAATCGTTTTATCAAGCAACTCGATGGCGCTCATCTTATTGCGCTCGATGCCGATGACGCCTTTGTCGGTGTTGACGGCTTTCATCAGGATCTTGACACCCATGAGGAACTCTTTGGTCTTCTCAAGCAACAGACGATTGTCGCAAGTCAGATATGGTTCGCATTCTGCGGCATTGATGATGATGTATTCCGCTTTTTTGCCTTCTGGAATCATCAGTTTTACATGAGTCGGGAAGGTGGCACCACCCATGCCGACGATGCCGCATTCCTTGATTTTATTGATGATTTCGTTGGAGTCCAGTTTTATCTCAGTAAGCAGTTCGTCCGTCTGAATCACGCCGTCTACCCATTGCTCTTCTTCGTCCACATTGATGAAGACGGCGGGTTTATAGTAACCGGTGTGATCCATCACGACATCGACCTTGGCGACGGTGCCGGTGGCAGGGGAGTGGACGTTGGCCGAGACGAAGCCTTTAGCGGTACCGATCATCTGTCCGGTCAAGACATGATCGCCTTTTTGGACGATAGGATCGGCAGGGGCGCCAAGGCACTGCCCTAAAGGAACGATGATCTGCTTGGGCAGCGGGAAATCTTGTATGGGTTGGTCAGCCGAAAGCTTGTTTTCTTCCGGATGCACGCCACCTTTGGGAAAAGTCTTTAATGGATTCATGCGTTCTCTTTATTTTCAATGGTTACTTTTTCTTTTACAGGCTGCTCCACAACAGGTTGTTGCACAGGCTCGCCGACAGGTTGTTCCGCTTTGGGTTTGCGGGGCGGGAAATTGACGGCATGGATGGTGCCACGTGGGCAGACCTCTTCGCACTTACGGCACGACTTGCACTTAGCTGGGTCGATGTAAGCCAGGTTGCCACGCATCTCGATAGCCTCGAACGGGCAGGTCTTGAAGCACTTTTGGCAGCCAATGCAGCCGACAGAACAGCTCTTCATAACGATGGCACCCTTGTCGGTGTTCGAACAGCACACGTAAACGCGACGGTTGTTCTTGCCACGAGGACGCACTTCGATGATGCCACGCGGACATGCCTTGGCGCAGGCGCCGCAGCCGACGCACTTTTCTTCGTCGACTTCAGGCAGTCCGGTCTCCTTGTTGATGTGAAGGGCATCAAACGGACATTTTTTGACACAGTCGCCAAGTCCGAGACAGCCTTTTGAGCAGCCGCCTTCGCCCGCATAGAGGGTGTTGGCGAAGGCGCAGATGTCAGCGCCTTCATAATGGACTTTGGCAGGCGAATTCTCGCAAGAGCCATTGCAGCGTACCACGGCAATCATTGGCTCGGCTGCCTCAACAGTCAGTTTGAGCACATCGGCCACTTTCTGCATGTCGGAACTGGGACAGTTCAGACCCGCCAGACTCTGTTTCTCGCTGGCGGCTTTCACGCAGGCTTCGGCAAAATTGCGACATCCGGCATAGCCGCAGCCGCCACAGTTGGCACCGGCAAGACACGCTTCGACTTCGTCAATCAAAGGGTTTTCCTCTACCTTAAACTTTTGGGCTACGAAATACAGGATAATCGCCAAAATGCCCCCTAAAACGCCTAAAACGATTAGGGAAATCAAGAGAATGTTATTCACTTTTAGTTATTTAGAGGTTATTATTTTTGAGTTTGTTTCCGCTCTCACGGCAGCGGTGCTGCCATGTTTAACTTGCAAAAATAAGAAATAACATTCTTACAACAATGAATTTTTTTCGTTTGTTTGCGCTATTGCTTGTATGGAAGTGGTTTTCAGAAAGATTCCTGAAAAATGAGCGGAACGCCGATGAATGGACGAGTGATGAGCATCATTCGTCTATTGTTGTGATTTTGTACACGAATTGTTTCTTTAGTTTGTCGCGATGCCTATACAAAAAAATGTAATAAGGTACGAGAGCGATAACGCTGATGAGGGCCGCTATCCCTTCGTTGAGACCCAACCCAAGCATAACGAAAAGCACAGCCAAAAGCAGGATGATGGGTATGACGTAGGCCAAAACCGCAGCTTTGTTGCCTTGTCCGACTCCCATATTCACATTGACTTTTTGCGACAGATGAAACTCCTGTCCTTCAGGACGAGGCAAAATGAGGGACTTTTCGGTCATTTCACTCATTGTGCAGGCGCTTTTGGCATGACAGGCAGCGCATGCGCTTTGGGCCAGGATTTTGATTTCTAACTCGTCGTCGGTGATTCTCGTCACCACGCCTTCGTGTGATATGGTTTCATTACTCATAATGAGGGCAAAATTACGTTTTTTTCATTTCATTTGTCGAAATCCTTTATTTTTGCAAGTTTGAATGTGTTTGCATCCATGGAAAAGGAAGAAAAAAAGAAGCCGGGTCGTTTGACTCGATGGTTTCAGTCGAAGCTGGAAGCTTTGCGGGAATGGTATTACCGTGAGGACAACTTCTTGCGTCGGGTGTATTTCCCAGGCACCAGACTGCCCTTACTTGATGTGCTGCTTAATTTCATCAAGGTGTTTACGAAGGGACGTACCGTTGACCGTGCGGCAGGCGTGGCGTTCAACTTTTTTGTCGCCCTGTTCCCGCTTGTCCTTTTCTTCTTCACGCTGATTCCTTATATTCCCATTCCGCATCTCTATGAGCGTGTGATAATGCTGATGCGTGACTTCCTGATCCCATCAGGAACGCTGGATTTCGTCACCAAAACGATTGACGGTATCATGAACCAGCCTCATGATGGTTTGCTTTCGTTGAGTATTGTTCTTTGCTTGGTGTTCGGTTCCAGTGGCGTAGTGGCCTTTTTTAACGGGTTCCGTAATGTGTATGCCAATTATGTGACCTCGAAAAACCTAACGTTAAAAGGATGGTTGCAACAAAGGCTGTTTGCTATTATCATGTTGCTGATCATAGGCTTTTTGCTTGTGCTTTCAGTGTTGCTGATCTCGTTAGGCGGAACCGCGTTGCGCTTCCTTGTGAGTCATGAGGTGATCCAAGGACGTTCGTTTGTGTTTTTCTTGTTTAACCTTTTGCGTTGGATTGTCTCCATTTTTGCCTTGTGCTTCGGTGTGGCTTTGCTGTATTATTTTGGCAATGTCAAATACAACGAGCATTACATCAAATTGCGCAAACATCCTGGTCGCAAAGGGCAGAAATACCGTGAATTTGTGATCTTCAGCCCAGGCACGATTTTGACCACGACTTTGTTTGTCTTGGGTACGATAGGCTTCAATCTCTATATCTCGAATTTCTCTCGCTATAATGTTTTGTATGGCTCTATCGGGACGCTTATCATCCTGATGCTGTGGATTTGGGTGGTGGCCATCTTGATTCTTGCCGGTAACGACCTGAATTCGGGCATCCGTCGTGAGGCTTTTAAACTGAGTGAGACCGAGAACCGGACCCGACAGAAGCAAATCGTCATCGACGACCTCCGTAAACATATCCAGTCCTACCAGTCGGCCATCGAATACCGTGATCAGCGTATCGAATCGCTGAAAAAGAGCATAGAGGAAGAAAATGCCATTATCAGCAAGTTGGAAGAGGAGAGCGAGGACTACAACCTTATCATCAGGGCATATTTGGGCTATGTTGAGAAGGAACAGAAAGAAGCTGAGAATCAAAAACTTGATTCACCGATTGATGATCAGGCGGGCATCAAAGGCGAGTATAAAGCATAACTGATACGTTATGGGCATCATTGCAAGACAGAGTATCAAGGGAACGATAGCTACCTATCTGGGTGTGGCGGTGGGCGTTATCACCACCTTTTTCATACAGACCAAATATCTTGCTCCAGACGAAATCGGACTTGTCGATGTGCTGATCCAGTCGGCGGTGCTGTTTTCGGGACTGGCGCAACTGGGCACTTGCAATTCTGCTATCCGTTACTATCCTGCTTTTAAGGATCCCGAAAACCGTGATAATGGGTTCTTCGGCTGGACGCTGCTGGTCCCATTAATCGGATTCGCCATCTTTTTAGTAGCCTTTTTCCTTTTCAAAGGCGCTATAGCCGATTATTTTTCTGAAAAGTCAAAGCTCTTTGTCGATTATATCTATTTCGTAATCCCGTTGGCTTTCTTTATGCTGTATCTGGCCGTGTTTGAGACCAACTCCAACCTACTGATGCGCATTGTTGTGCCGAGGTTTATGCGTGAGGTCGGCCTCCGGGTGATGGCACTGGTGATTTATCTCCTTTATGGGTTTCATGTAATTTCGCTGCGAGGCATGGTCATTGCCTTCTGCATCAGCTATGCCTTGGCGACGCTTATCAATGTCGTTTACCTGTTTTCTTTGCAGCGTGTTTCGTTTAAGATCGACCGAAAGTTCATCACCCCAAAGTTGAAACGCGATTTCCTGCTTTACACGCTGTTCATGGTGGCAGCAGCTTTGTCGGGCAGTATTACTCCGATGCTCAACAAGTATTTTTTGGCGGGCATGGACGGCCTGTTTGCGACAGGTATTTTCACTATTGCCACTTATATTGCTGTTTTAGTCGAGATGCCATATCGTTCCTTAGGCGCCATTAGCAAACCGCAGATATCTCAGGCCATGTCGGATGGCGACATCAAAGAAGCCGACCGCGTGTGCAAGAGCGTTTCGCTCCATCAGTTTTTGGTAGGGTCGTTTATTTTCTTCCTTATCTGGATCAATATCGATTTGGTATTCAGCATAATGCCTCATGGATCGATCTATCAGGCCGGAAAATGGGTGGTGTTTATCATCGGCATCAGCCGATTGATCAATTCCACATTGAATGTGGGCGTCACGGTGCTGAGCTATTCCAAAATCTATTATTACTCGCTGTTTTTCACCATCTTGCTCACCGTTCTAGCGATTATCCTGAATCTAAAGCTGATACCTGTCTGGGGCATGAACGGTGCGGCCTTGGCTACTTTGTTCGCCTACACCTTGCATTATCTGTTACTGCTTGCTCTCATTCGTTGGAAAATCGGCACGTCACCACTTGCTTTTGGACATCTGAAGGTGTTGCTTGTTATCGTAGTCTTGTTTGCACTCGATTTGCTGTGGGAGCGTACGCTTACGCAGCCTATTATCTCATTGTTTGGTGAAGCGCATATTTGGAAGGTGTCAGTTGGTGCCTTGGTGGAAGGGGTTTTGAGGTCGTTGGTTTTAGTTGTTTTGGGCATTTTGGTTGTTTACAAGCTTAAGATTTCACAATCGGTAAATGCTGTAATAGAAAAGGTCTTGGGAGCCCTTTCAGGAAGAAAGACGGAATAGACCGCTATTGATATGCGTTAAAGGAATAGCGATTGATAGATTTCTACAAGAGTGCTGGCAATGCTTTCGGGTGAGAATCGCCTCTTGCATTCTGAGGAGATTCCTTTTAAGTCGTAAGAGCTATAGTTTTCTCTGATTTTTATCATTGCCTCTGCAAGGGCTTTTGTGTCGTTGACAGGGACGAGCAAGCCATTGCTACTATTGACGAAACTCTCGGGGCCACCGCAACGTGTGGCGATGACAGGCAACCCTGCGTATAAGGCTTCTACGAAGCTGACTCCAAAGGTCTCGCTTTCAGAGGCTAGAGCGAAGACGTGACTTTCTTGGTAAATGTCGTTGATCTTTTGCCGGTCTAACTGACCTTTTAACGAGACTTTTGCCTCAAGTCCGAGAACGGCTATATGTTGCTTCAACTTTTCTCTTTCAGGGCCATCGCCGATGATGATGAGTCTGGCGTTATCTTGAGCCATGCTAAATGCTTCAATAAGTTTGTCGAAGCTTTTGTTAGGAGTCAGGTTGCCTACCGAAACGTAAATGAAGGGCGGCAGCCTTTTCGCTTGGTTTTGGCAATGGAAAAGATTGGTGTCAACTATGTTGAAAGCCACTTTACTTTGGCACTTGAAATTGCTGAGGATCCTTTCTTGAAGTGCTTCCGAGACGCAGATTAATCTATCACAGGAACGATAGGCTGAGGTGGCAATTTTCTTATCTAGATCGCTGATTTCCTGAATGTTTTTGTTGAGTTTGCTGCTATGTTCTGTGATAATTAACGGGGTGTGGTATCTCTTTTTTATAATGGAAGCGATATTGCCGATGAAATAGAAATGGGCATGTATCAGGTCGGGGAGGCCATGTTTTTTGATCATGGCGCGAAAGGGGATAAGCAGTAGTCTTTGCAACAAGGGGATTCCTCGCCTGTAGGCGCCGATTGGCAAGGATAGTTCGAAAATGTGAACCCCGTCTTTATCATAGGCAAAAAGGCCATGGCGTCTCTTGAACTTAGCTTCTCTAAAATCAATGGCAACAAACGATACCTCATGTCCCGCCTTAGCAAGTGCTTTGGCTTGGTCGAACTCGAAAATACCATACAAGGGATATTGCTGTGAAGGCATTCCTCTTGAAATCAGTGCTATTTTCATTGTTTAATGGATGTCGACGTAGATAATGTGCGTGATGCGTTTCTCCCTTGGAGGGATTTTCATGTAATCTCCGTAAATAGAGGTGAGATATCGGTCTGGATCGTTTGGAGCCATGAAGTTTTTCCCTTCGAATTGAATTTCTGACAAAGGAAATACCATAGATTTATCGTATGAGTTTCCGTATGGGCTGAAATGCTTTTCGTAACCCAACTTGGTCTTGGGCTTCAAACATGCTGCTCCCCATGCGAGGTTGAATGCCGCTTTGATTATGGGGAAAGTGATTGTGGCGAGAAGATTTTTAAAGTTCACATCTTGTTTGACGGTTTTGAAGAAATAGGTTTTTTTCAGCCAACGCATGATTGTTTTTTGAGTCTTTTTGGCAACTTTTGGGTAGGGTACGACTTCGAAAACATCTACATAGAGGCCTTTGTGGTAGTCTCTGGTAAAGTCTTCGTATTGGGTGATGAAGAAAGATCGAGTGTCCCTGACTTTGCACAAAGTGGATCGATAGGACGGGTCGGTGACTTTTGTTTGAACGAATAAGGTCTTTGGAAGTTCCAAAGGAGCGATTTCGATGAATCTTTTGAAATCTTCCGTAGGCATTGCGATGTCGAGGTCGTCATCCCAAGGGATGAACCCTCCATGGCGAACGGCACCAAGAAGCGTTCCGAAATCGATCCAATACTTTAGATCATGTTTTCTGCACACTTTGTCTATCTCAACAAGAATGTCCAATATGCGCAACTGCATTTTCCTGAGGACAGTATCTTCACCGTTGTATTGAGAAAAATCTTCCATTTCCGTTTATTTTGAAGCCACAATTCTCATGTACGTTTCATCGTCACCGTTGAAAGGAGCAAATCCCTTTTGCTCGGCGGCATATTCTATGTTGAAACCAATATGTTCCAGTTTTTTGCAAAAACTATTAAAGTTGATGAATCTACGATAGTGTCCGTCAAGGATGAAAGCATCAGGTTCGTCTATAACGGGCTGCCCGATTCTGTAGATCTCGTTTTTCTGTCCTCTGGCTTCTATGCATAAATGTCCGCCAGGCTTCAGATTCCGTATGGTCCAATTCAACACATTCGTTTCTTGCTCCTCCGAGATGGAATGAAGGGTAAAGCGTGAAAAGACGAGGTCATATGGTTCTCCATCAGCCAACATGGTGAAGTCACAACATTCGAATTGGAGGGTCTCAACTCTTTGAAACCTGTATTGTAAAGTCTCGATCATATTATCGCACTGGTCGATGGCGGTGACGATGGCGTCATGGTTTGCGAAGTGGATGGCATCGCGCCCGTTCCCACAGCCCAGTTCGATGATTCTTTTTCCTGCAACATCCAGTCGTTCGGTGACACTCCGAGCAAAGAGTGATGGCAGGGTTTCCTCATTTTGTTTTTGGTATATTCTTTTCCAGTATTCCTTATCCATGGATCTCTTCGTTTAATGCAGCTACATATTGTTTGGTCAATGATTCTCTTGAAAAATTCGATATGGAGAGGTTTTTGTTGCCTGTAAGTTCTCCTTTCTGGTAGAGATCAAAAAGCATTTTGATGGTTTCCTTCATCTCTTCTTTTTGTTGAAAGCCAACGGTGTATCCTGCTTTGTTTTCACTGATGATTCTGGCGGCGTCACCATCTTCGGGACCGATGCAAAGGATGGGGCGAGCTGTTGCGAGGTATTCAAAGAGTTTTCCAGTCAAAATGCCTTTTGCGTTGGGAGTATTGTTTATGAAAAGCAGAAGCACCTGGGAACTTTGTTGTTTCCTGATGACCTCGGCATGAGGGATATAGGGGATGATGCTGACTTTGTCTTTGAGTCCGTTGGCCTCTATGGTTTCGATGATGGAATGATCAACCTGACCGATGAGTTGAAGGTCGAGACTGTTTTTGAAGTCAAGGTTCTCATTAGCCAGTTCCTTGACGGTTTCCCAGAAGATTGGAAAATTCCGGTTGCTTCCGAGCACTCCGACGTGGGATAGGGTGAAACGTTCTGAAAGGCTTATGTTTTGTTGCATTTCAGAAGGAGTCCAGTCGTACCCGTTCATGATGACTTTCGTCTTTCGTGCGTCCAAGTGGTCAAAGCTGTTCTTCATGTCGTGGCTGACGACCACTACTTGATTGGCATTAGTGAGTACGGCATGCTCCTTCTGATGCTGTTTTCTGTCGGCTCGTTTGCCGAGTTTCAGATCCTTGTAGTAGTCGATCTCTGTCCAGGGGTCGCGGAAGTCGGCAATCCATGGCAGTCCGAATGCTTCCTTCAGTTTCATGGCGATCAGATGCATGGAGTGGGGCGGTCCCGTGCTGATGATGGCGTCGACGGGATGTTCTTTCAGATAGCTTTTCAGATATCGTACCGAAGGCTTTATCCACCAGCGACGTGCGTCTGGGATGAACAGATTTCCCCTGATCCATAAGGCAAGTCCCTCTTTCCATCCTTTTTTCTTCGCTTCTTCACGGATGAAACCTGCTTTGACCGTCTCGTCTTTCTTGATGCCAAGGAATCTCTTATAGAAAGAGTAGGGCTCAAATATAGGCCGCCTGATGACTTCTGCTTCTGGCGGTACGTCTTTTTCTAATGATGGGTCAATTATCGGATATTCAGCGTTTTCTGTAGTGTAAATCACTGGTTGCCAACCATTTTCAGGCAGGTATTTTGACATCTTCAGCCAGCGCTGGACGCCGCTGCCGCCTGAAGGTGGCCAATAGTAGGTGATGATCAGGACACGCTTCATGCCTGTGCTTTTTGTTTTTTGTTTTTCGAAGTGAAAGCGTACGAAATGGCTCCTATTAGACCCAGAATCAGCACTAAAGAACTGGCGAACGACACGGTGTTGCCAACCTTCCAAGCTTTAGGTGCATATTCCATCACGATCTGGTGTTGGCCAGCAGGTACATGGGCGGCTCTCAGCAGATAATTGGCACGAAGCAGAGGCTGTTCTTGTCCATCGATGGTCATCTTCCACCCTTTGCTGGTCCAGATTTCAGAGAAGACGACAAGCTGATCTTCGTTAGCATTAAAGCTGTATGTGAGCTTGTTAGGCTTGTATTCGTTAAGTATGATCTGTCCGGTGACACTGTCGTTGGGCTGGAAGTTTCCAAGCATTTGCTCAAATTCCCTGCTGAGAATAGCCGTTTGGCGCAATTCGGTTTTGGCGATGGCGTCGAATTCTTCGTTGGGCGAGTCTACCCAATGGATATCTGTGACTATCCATGCATTGCCGAAAGCACATGGATTCTCTAAGGGTTGGCTGTTGGGGTCGAAGATGATATATTTTGTGTTCAGCATGTTGAGCGTTTTCTGCTGCTCCATTTGCTCTCTTAAGCTTTCTTCTGAGTTGATGTTCTTGAAGATGTTATTGAACTGTCTGATTTCCGGGCTGAGGTATTGTGATATGATGTCTTGATAACGGTGCAACTTAGCGCCTGAATAGCCGCCGATAGATTTGTGGAAATAACAAGTGCTGGCATCATTGAAAACGTCCTTGGTGAGGTTGACGACGCGGAAATCCAGAGCGGGGTCGTTGAGGATGAATTGGTCGGCTTGGCTGGCCGTGAAGGGCTTCTCGTATTGTCGTTTCGAAATGAAGTTGTCCTTGTTGAGGTAACGTTTGTCGATAGGATACATGTCAATGATGACCAAGGCGGCTAATATCAAGCAAGCAGGCAAAGCCTTGAGCTTGCCTTTTCCAAAGAGTATGATGGGCACGGCCGACAAGACGATGAAAAGTAAACTGCGGAGGGCGTCTTTGCGGAAGATAGCCACACGTACCGACTCAAGTTGCGAAGCGAAGCTGGCATAGAGAGCGCCGTCTTGGCCTGAGGCCATCGCCGCAAATTGGTCTGTTTCGCCTTGACTGAGGAAGTTGAAAAACACTTTGGGTGCAATGTAAAACAGCAGGCAGAATCCCGCCGTGATGCCCAATGCGATATAGAATTTTTTGGTGTTCTTTTTGAATCCGTCAGGCTCTTTGAGTATCTCAGCCAATCCGATGAATCCTAACAAAGGCATGCAGATTTCGGCAATGACCAAGGTCATGGAAACGGCTCGGAATTTGTCATATCCAGGGAGATAATCAAGGAAGAAGTTGGTGAATCCCATAAAGTTCTTGCCCCAGCTGAGCAGGATGGAAAGCAATGTGGCGATGAGCAGCGCCCATTTCATTTTGCCTTTTACGACGAGTGCGCCCAAGACGAATAGAAACACCACGATTGCACCGACATAAACGGGGCCGCTGGTCCCAGGCTGGTCACCCCAGTAGGCATTGCTTTGCGCCACGCTTTGACGGAAGCGGCTGTCGACGTCTTTAAGTAACTTGTTGTCGTTGCCAATATAAGCGGAAGCACCGCCTTTGGCATTGGGGATGAGCAAACTCCAGGTCTCACCTTTTCCATAACTCCATTGTGTGATGTAGTCTCGGTCGAGGCCGTTGGTTTGGTTCTCTACGTCGCGCGTCAGCACCGGTTTGCCGCGGGTAGTCTCTTTGCCGAATTCATAATTGGCATAGAGCGTTGTGGAGCAGGTCAACACGCCAATGACGGCGGCCAGGACTAGACATCCTGACGCTTTGAAGAAATGACCAAGTCTCTTTTCCTTGAGGTCGCTGATGAATTCTGCAATGATGAGGATGGCGACGATGAGGAACAGATAATAGGTGATCTGAAGGTGCCCTGTCCTGACTTGGAACGCGACGGCTAAGGCGGTCAATAGTGCACCCCAAAGGTATTTCCCTTTGTAAGTGAGCAGGATGCCGGCTAAAACAGGCGCCATAAAGGCCATAGCCATGGCCTTGGCATTGTGTCCCGCTCCGATGATGATAAAAAGGTAAGAGGTGAGTCCATAGGCTAGAGCGCCGACGAAACTGGCCCAGATGCCGACATCCAAGACTAACAATAAGATAAAGAAGCCTAGCATGGCGATGAAAACCGAGCCGATGGGGTGGGGGAAGCCTAGAGACAGTCCTTTGTAGATGGGATTGGTCAGGTTGCTGTCTTGTCTGACGGAGATGTTCCACGCGGGCATGCCTCCAAAAGCAGAATTTGTCCAGAGTGTCTGTTCTCCAGTGGCTTCACGGTATTGGTTGATTTCCTGCGACATGCCCAAATGCATCTCGATATCATGTTGTTTGATGCGTTTGCCTTCAAGAATGGGACTGAAATAAACGAGTGTGATGAGGGCAAAGCAGATAATGGCAACGGCGATGGAAAAGGCATTACGTTGCTGCGTGGTTTTAAAGATGTTTTTCATGATGGGATGTTAATCAATTTCTTCAAAATCAGTATAATCTCCGATTTTCGGATCAACGCGAGGCTTCTTTTTTCTTGTATCTCCTTTTTGACGCTGTTGTTCGAACTGCTGTTTGTCGAAGGTCTCCTGCTTGAATTCATTATTGAGTTTGCGAATTTTGTGCTTGAAAATCAAGTTGATAACAAGATGAAATGCACAATAGACGATGATAACTATGGATAGAAAAGTAAATAGGCCTTCCATGGTGTGTTCCTTTATGAAACTACAAAGTTAAATAAAAATCTTTATTGGCCATTCTATTTTATGATAATGGATTTAAAAAAGCCTTTATAAAGCCCGTACCGTAGCCGAACAGTTGACAAAATGATGCATAAACGGATAGTGCAGCTACTTTCAAATCCTTATTTTTCAGCAGGGAGTCGAAGAAGACCAGGATGATATAGATCAAGAGGGGCAGGAGCCAAAGCCAGCAGTGGAAGATGCCTAACAGTAGCAGCAGAATCGTGCCGACAGTGAAAGCCGAAGGCAGCAGATGCACCAGTTTGAAGGTGCCGGGATGCAGCTTTCTCAACGCTTCTCGAGCTTCGCCGGAGTGTTTCACCTGATGGAAGAAAGAGCTGAATCTGACACGACGTTTGTGATAGACAAAAGCCTCTGGGAAGAGCCTGCAACTGTAACCGCCTTCAAAAATACGGGTGCTGAGGTCGATGTCCTCGCCATAACGCATGGGGGCAAATCCGCCTAGTGACTGATACACGTGTTTCCGAATGCCCATATTAAAACTGCGGGGATAGAATTTGTCGAGTTTCTTGTCGCCTCCTCTGATGCCGCCTGTGGTAAAGAAAGAGGTCATGGCATAGTTGATGGCTTTCTGTATGGGCGTGAACGAAGGATGTGCCTTGTCGGGACCTCCAAAGGCGTCGCAAGGGTTGACATTCAATTCTTTTTGAATGATTTCCAGATAGTTGTCAGGAACGATGACGTCGGAATCAAGGATGATGAGGTATTCGCCCTCACTGCGTTCGGCACCGTAGTTACGCGAAAGGCCTGGACCTGAGTTGGACTTGAAATGGTAGTCAATCTTTAGCCTATCAGCATGTTTTTGACAAATTGCATCACATTTTTCGGTGGAGCCGTCTTCTACAACGATGACTTCAAAATCGGTAAATGTCTGGTGGCAAAGGCTCTCCAATAGTTCGTCGACTTCTTGCGGACGATTGTAAACCGGAATGATAATGGAAAAACGCATCCCTTTTATTTTTTGCAAAGATAGGCAATCTTTGCTTATTTTTGCATGTTCAAACCTGTTATAGGCCATGAAAAGACTCATTTCGTTTTTCACCCGCATCTTTCCCCGCCAGTGGCTTATCAAGATGAGTTATGTGTTCAGCTTGCTCATCAGGCCTTTCTATTGGGGTAAGAAGGTCTATTGTCCGGTTTGTGGCGGTCACTTCCGCAAGTTTTTGCCTTATGGTTATGGCGAGGCGCAAGATAACCGTCTGTGTCCAAAATGTCTTTCCTTGGAGCGTCACCGTTTGCTGTGGCTTTATCTGCAGCGGAAGACGGACTTTTTCTCAGCTCCGTTGAAAGTGCTGCATTTCGCTCCGGAACAACCATTTCTGAAGCGTTTCCGTGCCCTGAAGAATCTAGATTATACTACGGCGGACCTCGATTCGCCTATCGCGGACCTGCATTTGGATGTAACTGCCATTGACCAACCTTCCGACACCTATGACGTGGTGATTTGCAACCATGTGCTGGAACATGTCAGCGATACAAACAAAGCCTTTGGCGAGGTTAAACGTGTATTGAAACCGGGAGGATGGGCCATCTTGCTGGTGCCTATCAATCCTGACGTGGATACTTTCGAAGACCCAAGCGTGACTGATCCGAAAGAACGGGAACGCTTGTTTGGACAGTACGACCATGTGCGTCAATTTGGCCGTGACTATGCCGAAGTGTTGCGTAAGGCGGGTTTTGAAGTGGAGGAGGATAGGCTTTATTTCGAACTCCCTGAAGAGGAAAGGGAAAAGATGCATTTAGCTCGTCGAGGTGAGGAAATCATTTACCGTTGCAATAAGCCCTGCTGATGCTTTGGTAAAAAGGAAATTCTAAATACAGAAGAGAATAAACACAACAAAACAGAAGGCAATCCGAATCGGGTTGTCTTCTGTTGTACCTTAATTATAAGAAATAGAAACGGCTTCTAGCTTTTAATACTCGTCAGAAACTGTAAGTTTTTTTCTGCCTTTGGCTCTTCTGCGGGCTAACACCTTGCGGCCGTTGGCAGTCGACATTCTCTCTCTGAAACCATGCTTGTTTCTGCGCTTTCTGTTCGATGGTTGATAAGTGCGTTTCATTTTCGTATATCTGTTTGTTTATTCTTACGGATTGACCCCGATGTTTTGGGACTGCAAAAGTACAAATTATTTCTTTTGTGCAACAAGAAATGCCGAAAAAAATATTTTTAGGTTGATTTTTAAAAAAGTTTGTCGGCCTCAGTCTAATTGAGAGAGGCCGACAAAGATACTATAAACGTCTGTATATTAGGCGATTTCTTCTTTAAGCGGGATGTTCTTCAGGGTCTCAACGACGAAGTCCCAGAACTTGCCGACGCTTTCGATGTTGACGGCTTCATCGGGTGAGTGCGGGTGTACGAGGGTAGGTCCGAAGGAGACCATGTCCCAGTTCGGATATTTGGATCCGAGGATGCCGCATTCCAAACCGGCGTGAACGACCATGACTTTGGCATCGGTTCCGAACTTGTCTTTGTAGGTCTCTTTCATGGTGTGCAGGATAGGTGAGTCGATGTTGGGTTTCCAGCCTGGATAGTCGCCAGTGGAGTAGGCTTCGGCACCATTGTCAGTGAGGTTCTTGCGGATCTGTTCGGCGAGTTTGTCCTTGCTGGCGTCAACTAAGCTGCGGGTAAGGGCGGCACAAACGATTTTACCGTCTTCCATCTTGATGGTGGCCAGGTTGCTAGAAGTCTCGGTGGTACCTTCGAAGTCTGGCGACATGGCGATGACACCATTGGGATAGCGGGCGATGGCGCAGAACATATTGTCCTGTGTCTTTACGTCGATGATTTGCTTTGGCATGTCAGCGGGTTCGCAAAGGATGGCCAGCTCGGGCTCTATGCCTTCAAATTCGCTTTTGACGATGCTTTCGTATTCGGCGGCGTAGGCTTTGAACTGTTCTTCCTTGTCGGCTGGGACCACGACGATAGCCTCGGCTTCTCTTGGGATAGCGTTGCGCAGACTGCCACCGTCAATGCAGGCCATGCGGAGACCGTATTTTTCAGCGGCCATCAGCATCATGGTATTGAGAACCTTGTTGGCGTTGGCACGTCCTAAATTGATGTCCATTCCAGAGTGGCCGCCTTTAAGGCCTTTGACAAAAAGTCTGAAAGCTTTCATGCCAGTGGGTACGTCTTCATAAGTGGGTGTCCAGGTGCCGATGGTGTCGACACCGCCAGCACAACCAACGTAGAGCTCGCCTTCGGTCTCGGAGTCCATGTTCATCAGGATGTCGCCTTGGAGGATGCCGGGCTTGAGCAGGTTGGCGCCCGTCATGCCGGTCTCTTCGTCGATGGTGAATAAGGCCTCAATTGGACCATGAGCCAGGTCTTTTGACTCAAGGACGGTCATGGCAGCAGCAGCTCCCATGCCATCGTCAGCACCAAGGGTGGTGCCGTTTGCCTTAACCCATCCGTCTTCAATGTGAGTCTCAATAGGATCGTTCTCAAAATCGTGTACTTTGTCGGCATTCTTTTGCGGCACCATGTCGAGGTGGGCCTGTAAGATGACGCCTTTGCGGTTCTCCATGCCAGGAGTGGCAGGTTTTCGAATGATGACGTTGCCACAGTCGTCGACTATGGTTTCCAAACCGAGGTCTTCACCGAATTTCTTCATGAAGGCGATGACTTTTGCTTCTTTCTTCGAAGGGCGGGGAATTTGTGTTAAACTGTAAAAGTTTTTCCACACGCCATTCGGTTCTAAGTCTTTAATAGTGCTCATTTTTGTTGCTTTTATTTGTTATGATTGATTCAATTGCTATAAGTTTGCTAAATTACGCTTATTTTTGATAGCTTTGGAAAAAAGACAAGTTTTTTTGAAAAAAATGTTGTGGATAATTGGAAGGCTTTTTTGGGGAAAATGTGTATTTTTGCGCCAAATTTAAATAACCATCCATTATGAAAAAGTATTTATCAATTGGCATTGTCCTTATTATGGCGATTGTATTTGCCGGATGTCAGCCGAAGACTGCAACCTACAAGAAAAGCAAATCAGGTGCAAATCTTATCGAAAACGCTCAAGCATTTGTTCATGAAGTGACTGAAAAAGGGGAAACTTATACTCCTCAGGATTGGACTAAAGTCATGGACCAATTTAAATTGATGTGTGAAGATTATGACGAGAATTTTGGCAATCTTGGTAAAGGTTCTGTTAACGACTTTTTGCTGGCTATACGTGAGTATATGGCAGCTGTTAGAAAGACAGAAAGTGATAAGTTGATTCTCCAGGCAAAGAATATTATGAAATCATCAAGTGTGTCTTTGAAAAATAAGCCAAAAATCGAAAAACAAGATGGCGATAAGTTAAAAGAACACCATATTTCTAAGGGAGATGCTTCTCCTAGGAAAATAACGGAACGAAAACCTTTGGAAAAGAATCCGTCAGTTGAGGTTAAGGATAATGCCGCTGAGAAAAAGAAATAATCGCCAATGCGGTTATTATTTGAAACTAGTATTATAGAATGAAAAAAACTGGCTTCGGCCAGTTTTTTTTATGAGTTGTTGAGGCCTTACTTTGGAAGACAATGCTTAGTTAAAAGACTGCAAATCAGTTAGTTTTTTATAAACTCCACCCAAAGCAATCAGTTCATCATGGGTGCCGCGCTCGATGATTTGTCCTTTTTGCAGTACTACAATTTCGTCAGCAAATTGGATCGTGCTGAGCCTATGTGCAATGACAATCGAGGTGCGCTGACTCATCACTTTTGAAAGCGCGTCCTGCACCAGTCGCTCTGACTCCGTGTCGAGCGACGAGGTGGCTTCGTCAAGGATGAGGATGGGCGGGTTCTTCAGCACGGCACGGGCTATGCTGAGCCTCTGGCGTTGACCACCGGAGAGGTTCATGCCTCGGTCGCCGATACGCGTGTCGTAACCGTTTTCCAGTTCCATGATGAATTCATGGGCATTGGCAATTTTGGCGGCTTCGACGACGGCTTCCTTAGAGACGTTCTCCATGCCGAAGGCGATGTTGTTGAACACGGTGTCGTTGAAGAGGATGCTTTCCTGCGACACTACCCCCATCAGACCACGCAAGTCGCTGATCTTATAGTCTCGGATATCGTGACCGTCGATGCAGACCTGACCGCCACAGACGTCATAGAAACGAGGCAGCAAATCGGCCATGGTGGACTTGCCGCCGCCACTCTCGCCAACTAAAGCGACAAACTTGCCTTTGTCTATCCGCAGGTTGATGCCCTTCAGCACATCGTCTTTTCCGTAGGAGAAGTGCACGTCCTTATATTCGATATTATCGTTGAATGCCTTGATTTCCAAAGCGTTATCTTTCTCTGTGATGACTTCTTCGGCATCCAGGATTTCAAAGATTCTTTCCGCTGAAGCGATGCCTTTCTGCACGTTATAGTAGCCTTGTGAGAATGACTTGGCTGGAGAGATGATTTGTGAGAAAACGACGATATAACTAACAAAACTGGCTGCCGTAATGCCGCTGTTGCCTCCTAAGATCATCCTGCCGCCGAACCAGAGCACGATGATGACCACGATGGCGGAAAGGAACTCACTCATGGGAGAACTCATATCGCGCTTGCGGTGTATGCCCCGTAACACTTTGGTGTAGTCGCCGTTTTGTTCTTCGAACTTTTCGCCCGAATATCGGATGGCGTTGAAGGCCTTAATGATGCGAAGTCCGGAAATGGTTTCTTCTACGGTTGATATGATGCCTGCCAACTTGGTCTGGCCTTCTTTGGACTCTTTCTTCAGCATCTTGCCGACTTTCCCAATGATCAAACCTGCTAAAGGTAAGATAATCAGCACGAACAGCGTCAGTTTTGGGCTCAGACTGACCATATAGATGAAATAGAACAGAATGGTCAACGGGTCTTTGATGAGCATCTCCAGCCAGTTGAGGATGGAGACCTCCACCTCTTGCACATCGGTGGTGATGCGTGCCATGATGTCGCCTTTCTGCCGACTATGATAGTATGAGAGGGGCAGGATGAGGATTTTGTTGTACACATCACGACGCAGGTCGTGGACGGCGCCTACCCGCACGTTGGCCATGAAATAGCAGGCGAAGAACCTGCCCAGATTTCTGAAGAAGAAAGCGATGAGCAACACCAGACAAATGAAGACCAAGGCCTGTCCATGACCTCGCTCGATGATAAGGTTGCTCATGAAATAGTTCAGGTAATCCAACAGATATTCTGAAGTGAGGGCAAATTCAGGCTTGGCCACTGCCTCGATGGCTTTGGTCTGAAACAGCAGGTTTAGGAAAGGCACCACGAGAGCAAACGAAAACAACGAGAAGAAAATGGTGACGAGGTTGAAGAACACGTTCAACACCACGTAAAACCAATACGGCTTGACGTAGGAGAGGACTCGGGAGAATTTTCGCTTGGCCATGCGCTTGCTATTGGATGGACATTATTTGAACGTAATAAACTTTCAATAATTGTATCCCGTGTAATTTTCCGGTGTGATAGCCCTCAGCTCTTCTTTGATGCTTTCTTTAACGGGCAGACTCTCAATGAATTGGTCGATGGTCTCCTTGTCGATGTGCTTGTTGGTGCGGGTGAGACCCTTCAGCAGCTCGTAGGCGCCTTCGACTTGTTCGCGGCGCAGGATGGTCTGGATGGCTTCGGCCACCACGGCGTAGTTTTGCTGCAGGTCTTGGCGGATTTTGTCCTCGTTGAGCAAGAGTTTGTCCAAACCCTTCATCAGCGACTTGAGCGCAATCAAAGTATGGGCAATCGGCACGCCAATGTTGCGGGTGACAGTGGAGTCGGTGAGGTCGCGCTGCAAACGGCTGATGGGCAGTTTGGTGCTGAGGAAGGTGAGGATGGCGTTGGCCATGCCGAGGTTGCCTTCTGCGTTCTCGAAGTCGATGGGGTTCACCTTGTGGGGCATTGCCGAGGATCCGACTTCGCCCGCCTTGATCTTCTGCTTGAAGTATTCCATCGACACATAGAGCCAGATGTCGCGCGAGAGGTCAATCAGGATGGTGTTGACGCGGCGCAGGG